>JAUQPO010000116.1 GCA_030550335.1 Acidobacteriota bacterium | reverse complement strand
AGTTGCTAGCACTGAGCGAGAGCGAAAAGGAGTGAGGCGAGATGAAGAGAAGCTGGACAATCCGCCGCCAACTACTCGTAGCCTTCGCCGGGATCTTACTGATCCAGATTCTCACAGGCGCTTATCAGATCCACCACGCTCGGCAAATCGCGGGGAGTGCGGGCCATATCCGCACCCTCTCCGCGCTGCGAGTGAGCCTCAATGAGGCAACGCTAACTGAAGTATCGTGGCTCCTCAAGTTGGAAAGGTCACTGCTCACGGGAGCCGAATTCGATGGAGGACTGGAGGCTTCACAGTGCGCACTCGGGCAATCGCTCCAGAGTTTGTCGGGGCAACTGAGCACCGTGAGCTCGGAACTGGCCCAGTTCGCCTCGGCCCTCGACCCTTCGCACCGCCAACTCCATGAGATCGCCACACGCGTGGTCGAAGTTCAGCGCCGGGGCGAGACCCGCCAAGCGAAAAAGCTCTTTACCGAAGAGCTCGCACCTACATTTGAAACCTTCCAAAGCAAGCTCGCAGAGTTGCGCTCCAGTTTGGCCCGACTAACGGACAGTAAGCTCGACCAAGTAAGCAACGAACTAGCTGACACCTCCAGGGCAGCGTTCTATCTGGTATTGCTCAGTGTGGCTGTAGCACTGGCTTTGGGCTGGCTAACCCTGCGATGGGTCGAAAGATCGATCCGCACAGCATTCAATCAGATCGCACAGAGCACCGCGCAAGTTTACGCGGCCGCGACGCAGGTAGCAGCCGCTAGCCAAGAAGTGGCTCGAGGAGCCTCGGAACAAGCTGCGGGGATCCAAAAGGTATCTGCTAGCAGCGAACAACTGAATGCCATGACTCAACAAAACGCCCAGAATACACGCACAGCCGCTGAGGTGGTGGCGGAGGCTGGGAAGATGGTCGCCATGGCGAACCAGACTCTGGAAAGCATGGTGCAATCCATGCGGGAGATCAATGAGGCGAGCGACAAAATTTCTCGAATCATCAAGGTGATCGATGAGATCGCTTTCCAGACCAACATCCTGGCATTGAACGCCGCCGTCGAGGCAGCCCGAGCTGGTGAAGCCGGACTCGGCTTCGCGGTTGTGGCGGACGAGGTGCGGAATCTCGCCCAGCGCTCGGCCCAAGCCGCCAAGGACACAGCAGCCATGATCCAAGAGTCCATTGAAAAGTCGGCCGAAGGTGCTCGCCGGTTGAGTGAGGTGCAAAAGGCCATTCAAGCCATTACCGAAAGTTCATCGAAAATCAACGTCCTGGTCCGCGAAGTGAATGCCAGCAGCCAGGAGCAGGCTCAAGGGATCGCGGAAGTGGCGCGGCAGCTGGCGGAGATGGAAAAAACAGTCCAGCGGGCCGCTGCCAGCGCGGAAGAAAGTGCTTCGGCAGCGGAGGAGTTGAGCTCTCAGGCAGCCTCCATCCGCGATGCACTAGAGCAACTCGCTAGCCTGCTTGGCGACCGCTCGGACGCCATTGCAACATGGGAGCATCTGAGCACGGCCGGCCGCACCTCGGAGGTCCTCCAGTCTACCGGTTCCACCCATTCGGGCAAGGCAAGCGAGTTTCCTCTCGAAGATGAGGAGTTCCAATAAGGTCCAGCCACGTAGCACCGCGGCACTGGATGGGTTATGAAGGCGAACGACGGCAGGAGCGAATCGGCGATGCCAGAGAAGCTCCACCACGCGGTTAACCAGCTCCTTGAAACGCTCACTGTAGCTCTCGAAGGCAAGCTCCACACGTCAGGACGAGTTTCCAGTGTCGATCCCGGTGCCGCCTTCGCTCAGCTGGCAGAGCAAGCCCTCGCCCAAGGCTGGGCGGATGTCGAGCGGCTGGCTCGCCAGCTATCCCAGCAATTGGAAGGTTGGCCGGCCGACCGTCCTCTATTAGCGGTTCTTGAGCTGATCGAGGCGGACTTGCAGCAGCTCGCCTACGCGCTGCGGGCGCACGGCGTACCGGCAACTCGGCTGGAGCAACTGGCGAAGGGTCAGCTTCGCGAGGAAGACCAGGGAGCCGCGTCGTCCGCAAGGCCAGCCGAACCGACCAGCTTGAGCGCGGACCCCGAGTTGCTGCAAGACTTCGTAGTGGAAGCGCGGGAGCATCTGGATCAGATCGAAGCAGAAGCTTTGATCCTGGAGCGGGAGCCGCACAATCGCGAAAGCTTGCACACGACTTTCCGCGCCTTTCACACGCTAAAGGGCTTGGCGGGGTTCCTGGAATTGGACCCTGTGCGCACGGTCGCTCATGAGTTGGAAACGGCCCTGGCGACGGTGCGAGACCGGGGATTGTCCGCAAGCCTGGAACTCACCGATGTCATCCTGAAAGCCTCGGACTACATCAAGGCGATCGTTCAGGAGATTGACCAGCGGTTGAAAGGCAATCCCGCAAAGCCTTTCCCGTCGCCCGACGGAGTGCTGGCGGAGGTGTACCGGTTGCAGCAGGCACTCCAAGAAGCGGGTACGGGGGAGCCTACCCAGAACTTAGCGAGTGCACTGCCCCAACCCGGCGCTCAGGTCACCTCATTCCCCGCCTCTGGTAGCGGCCACGAAGCTGTGCCTACGAGCCTGGCTGCGGACGTCAGTGCCGAGACACAATTCGTCAAGATCAGCACAGCCAAGCTCGACTATTTGGTCGACATGGTAGGCGAGCTGGTCGTGGCTCAATCGCTGCTAGAAAACGTGCTCGAAGCGCGAGCGAATCAGAACCCCCAGCTACTGCGCTGCATGTCACAGCTGGCCCGTATTACAGGCGAGGTCCAGCGTACCGCCATGTCGATGCGTATGGTCCCGGTAGGCATCCTCTTCCGTAGGATGGCTCGCCTGGTCCGGGACCTGGCACGCAAAGAAGGCAAGAAAGTGGAGCTAGTCACCGCTGGTGACGACACGGAACTGGACCGCAACATTGTCGAGGCACTCGCCGACCCGCTGCTGCACATGGTCCGCAACGCCATAGGACACGGTATCGAAACCCCAGAGGAACGACGAGCAGCAGGTAAACCGGAAATCGGCCAGATCCGGCTGGCGGCGAGTCACCAGGCAGGCTTCATCCAGATCGAACTTTCCGACGACGGGCGAGGACTGCAAAAACAAAAGATCCTGGCTCGCGCACGAGCACTTGGTCTAGTCGGCCCCGAAGCCGAGCTGAGCGAAGCCGAAATTCACAATCTCATTTTTCAACCAGGGTTTTCCACAGCTACCGAGGTGAGCGACGTCTCCGGCCGAGGCGTGGGCATGGACGTGGTCAAGCGCAATGTAGCCAAACTGCGCGGTCGCGTCGAGGTCTACTCAACGGAAGGTCAAGGGACCACGTTCGTCCTAAAGCTGCCGTTGACCTTGGCCATCATCGAAGGGTTGATCGTGTGCGTGGGGCAGGAGCGGTATGTGATTCCCATTTACGCTGTGCGAGAGATGTTCCGCCCCACTCCAGATATGCTCTCCAGCCTGCATGGCAAGGGAGAAATGGTACTGGTACGAGGGCGTTTACTTCCTTTGGTACGACTGCACGCTATCTTTGGTGTCCAACCGCGGACCACCGATCCCACTCAAGCCCTCGTCTTGGTCACGGAAAGCCTCGGTCAGCCATTCTGCCTGATGGTGGACGAGCTGATGGGCAAGCAGGAAGTAGTCATCAAGAGCCTGGGGCAGGCGTTGAGCCAGCTACCCGGGTTCAGTGGCGGTGCCATTCTAGGCGACGGTCGAGTCGGCCTGATCCTTGATGTGGAGAACCTGTTCCGTACCACCACTCGTCATGCTGCAGCCGCCTGACCTATCGCTCAGCCTGGAATTGCCCGAAATCACCCCGGCGGAATTCGCTCAGATTCAACAGCTAGCGCGGGAAAAGTTCGGTCTCGATCTCAAACCCGGCAAGGAGAAACTCGTCGAGGCACGCCTCTGGCGTTTGTTACGCCAGGGGGGGTACAAGAACTTTCACCAGCTGTATCGAGATATCATTCGGGATACCACCGGGGAGTCTCTCATCGCGTTGATCGATGCGTTGACCACCAACGTTACTAGCTTCCTCCGCGAGGCCGAACATCTCGAATTTCTGGCCACCACAGTCGTCCCTGCCTTATGGGACCGGCCAACCATCGACATCTGGAGTTGCGCCTGCGCCACGGGGGAAGAAGTCTACTCCATCGCTTTCGTATTGCTGGAGCGTTTCGGTCATGAGATCGAGACGCGACTCCAGTTGCTGGGAAGTGATATCTCGACCCGCGCATTACGGTACGCCGAGCGAGCGATCTATCCGGAAAGCCGCCTCGCGAATTTACCTCCCAATTGGCTGCAACGGTTTTTCCTGCGCGGTCACGGGCGCATGGCCGGGTACTACAAAGTGCGCCCAGAAATCTGCAGGTTGGTGAAATTCGAGCGGATCAACCTCGTTGAGCCCTTCGATCACCTGCCCCGGTTCCCGGTCATTTTCTGCCGGAACGTTTTGATCTACTTCACGCCCGAAGCACGCTCAGAATGCGTGCCGCGGCTGGTCGACCGGCTGGAAGCAGGCGGTTACATGTTCACAGGACTGGCAGAAACCCTTTCTGGGACGGACGCTCGGTTGGCTTACGTCCAACCGGGTGTCTACCGCAAAAAGCCGGCGCGTAAGTTACGGCGAGGGGGCAACGACCAGTGGAGCGATGACGGTGTCTGAGAACCATCAGCGCCCAATCCGCGTGCTGATCGTGGACGACTCGGCCCTCGTGCGCAAGGCCCTGGCGGAGATCCTAAACCGTGAGCCTGATATCGAGGTCGTGGGCACTGCCCCTGACGCATATATCGCGCGGGACAAGATCCTACAGCTCCGGCCCGATGTGCTGACCCTCGACCTCGAGATGCCCCGCATGGATGGGATCACGTTCCTGCGGAAGCTGATGCGTTACCATCCCTTGCCGGTAATCGTAGTCAGCTCGCATGGGGCAGCCTCATCCAAACTCGCCATCCAAGCGCTAGCGGAAGGAGCTGTTGAAGTACTGGCCAAACCAGCGGGTCCTTTCTCCATAGGCGACCTCCAACACCAGTTAGCCGAAAAAGTCCGGGCAGCCGCTTGGGCCGCCCGTCACGGCAAGCTGGGAGCGGTTCGCCCTCGGCCAGTACCGACTTTGCCATCCCAACCTCCAACTGTAAGTGCCGGACCTGCCCTGCTGATCGCCATCGGAGCCTCCACCGGAGGCCCAGGTGCCGTAGAGTTCATCCTCCGTAGCCTCCCAAAGGAGACTCCCGGGATCGTGATCGTACAGCACATACCGCCGGGCTTTTCTGCCAGCTTCGCCGAACGGCTCAACGAGGTTTGTCCTCAACAGGTGCGCGAAGCTCGGGAGGGCGATGTGGTCGCTCCGGGAACGGTACTTATCGCACCGGGTGACTTCCACATGACGGTTCACAAGGCCGGCGGTAGTTACCGCGTGAGCCTGAATCAAGGCCCCCGTGTGTGCTACCAGCGGCCGTCCGTGGACGTGTTGTTCGAATCCGTGGCGCGTGCCGCAGGCCCAGCCGCAGCAGGCGTAATTCTCACCGGGATGGGCTCCGACGGCGCAGAAGGCATGCTGGCTATGAAGCGCGCCGGTGCTTACAACCTGGCCCAGGACGAATCGACCTGCGTGGTTTTCGGCATGCCCAAGGAAGCAATCCGCCGTGGAGCGGTCGACAAAGTTTTACCCCTCGACAAAATCCCCGCGGAGCTACTGCGCTGGACACAGCAGCGAGCAGCTCTACAACCTGGCTCGTGTTCTCCAGCGTCGGAGCGCAGCAGCTGACGCAACGAGCTCTTGGTTCCTCTCACTGGCTCATCCGGTGCGAGTTTTTGCTGCGGCGTCCGCGGATACCAGCGTCACCTCGCACACTCAGACGCCCGCCAGGGGTTTTGCAGAACGCCCAACCTTACTCGCCACTGCGCCACAACAGCCAAGCCTCCATGAAATCCTTGCCACGAAACCGCAGCGTGCGGGCATCGACTCGTTCCACTCCCGGTCGCAAGGGCAAGGCCGGATGCAAAGTGTTGCGGGTGGTGTACTCCACCTCAAAGGTCACCGGCCCTTCCACACGATAGGGCCGGATTTCGTGGCGCCGCTCCCACGCCCGCCGCGCTCCTTGCTCAATCAGCGACTGGGCAGCCTCGGCGGCCAGCGAAATGCACGAATAATAACTCAGCGCCTCCTTCACCACTACCACCTCTGCGTTAGGAACGACGGCGCGCAAATCCTCCGCTGCCGCCTGGTCCCCGCTCAAAAATATCACCGGAATGTTGTACCAGCCCGCTAGCGCAGCTCGCGTCTCGATCTCACCCACTTCCCGGCCGTTCATCAAAATTCGCTGGATGCCCAACGAGCTGTAACTGTGAGCCATGACTGCAGGGGTGCGGTTCGCTCTGGCATGCTGGCCCACGAACGCCACTGCATCGAACTTGCGCTCCAACAACATCCGGGGTTCCAGCGAACCCATGACGAGTTTCGCCGAGGGATGTATGGTCGAAGCAGAAAGCGTCCGGCTCCCGTCATGCCCATCCCATACGTAGATCTCCTTAGCACCGGCCTGAAGAAAACCGCGCACTGCAGCGTTGACTTCTCCAGTGAGTAGGCGTTGCAGCTCTGCGTTTGTCGGCTCGGTTTGTTCCTGCCGGCATATGCCGGCCACACCCTCAGCGTCGGTGATGATAAAAACCGATTGCGCAGCCAGGGGTACGGTTACCAATAAAGCGAGAAGCTCGGGTATCTGCCTAGCGATGTGGGATCTGTAGGTCGCCATCGCGGATATCTTAGCGTCAACTAAAGCTCGGTGACCACTCTCCACTTACGCTCAGCTCCGGGACCATGTGCTCTCACCCCGCAGCCCGGCGACCCTCAACGGCGGGCCTCAGGCCGCTCGGGACTTCAATCTGGCCAAGGGCTCAGGCAAGCACGCCTTAGTCCGCATAGCTGCGCGGGACCCAACTTGTCAAAGGGCGGACCTACGGGGGCCAGGGACCTTACTTCAGGCGGCTGGGGATTTTACGCTTCTTTGGTTCCCCTCCTCTTCCCCAAGCATGTGGCCGGACCAGAGGAACGACCCACAGTCGCGTGTCGATGGGAGAACACCCTCTAGGCGCCGGCTCACCCACCAGGGAGCTGATGCTTCGGAGCAGGGATGCTCCCAAAAGCCACAGCCCGTGAGTCAACGGGAGCTGGGTGGGTAGGCGACTGGACCGCCTTCAACGTCGATGGCCTCGTTGCCTTTGCCCAGAGGCGGCGGGGGCCCAAAGTCAACTAAAATGATGGTGTCACTATGAACACTGGTCTGACCATCGCTGGCCGTACCTTCCGATCCCGGCTCATCGTCGGAACCGGCAAGTACAAAAGCTTCCAGCAAATGGCGCGCTGCCTGGAGCTTTCCGGCGCCGAAATGGTCACCGTAGCCGTGCGCCGCGTCAACCTTACCGACAAGTCCCGCGAGTCCTTGCTCGATTACATCGACCCCTCCAAGTACTTCATCCTGCCCAACACCGCCGGCTGTTACACCGCGGAGGAAGCAGTGCGGACAGCTCGACTGGCTAGAGAGGTTGGCCTGTCGAACTGGATCAAGCTCGAGGTCATCGGCGACGAGAAAACCCTGTTTCCCGATGTAGAGGGTTTGCTCGAAGCGACACGTATCCTGGTGCGCGAAGGCTTCGTTGTGCTGCCTTATACGAATGACGACGTGGTGACGGCAAAGAAATTGGTCGCCGCGGGTGCTGCAGCAGTCATGCCACTAGCGGCACCCATTGGATCGGGCTTGGGCATTCAGAACGAGTCCAATCTTCGGATCCTGCGAGAGATGATCACAGAAGTGCCGTTGATCGTCGACGCTGGCGTTGGGACCGCTTCCGATGCGGTCGTAGCCATGGAGCTAGGCTACGACGGGATCTTGATGAACACCGCTATCGCTGAAGCGCAAGACCCGGAGAAAATGGCACTGGCTATGCGCCACGCAGTCGAGGCTGGGCGCCTGGCTTACGAAGCCGGGCGAATTCCCAAAAAACTCTACGCCTCCGCCAGCAGCCCGCTCGAGGGCGTGGTGCGGTAGGTGGGCAAGCGAGACGCTAAGGCTCGGCTGGCGCATTTCGTCGATCACGGAGCTTTGGGGGTTGTCGCACTCGGCTTCCGGATACTACCAACAACGAATTCGCCGAGGGGATGGCGGTGTGAGCCGACGCCGAACTGTTATCGACGAGCTCAACGTTCTCGACCTCTCAGGCTAGGCTATCCCTTTCGCTCTGAGCGGTATGAGACCCGCTGATGGCGAGCTTAACGCTGCACGCTTGGATCGCCGGGAGGAAGCTTGTGCTAGCCTCGGGTCGTGGGTGCAGCGTCTCTCGATGAAAACTCGGCCAGGCGCGCTATGAACGCCAGCTCACGCTCACTAATTCACCTAGCCGGGTGATCGGCGTGCGGTAAGCCACACGCGATCGTTTAACTTGCACTTTGGAGAGGTGACCAGGACTATCGTTGGGCTGCGTGCACTTCATCATTACTCCACATCGGAGGGCTCTCCGTGCACCGGCACACAGCCGTCACCTTTGTGGCTTCCATGGTCTTCCGTCCGGTTGGCGAAGCGCTTACCCGTCAGTGACGGAGCTTAGGTGCGGTTTAAAAGTTTCCTTCCACATCGGAGCAGCCCATCCAAGCGGCTTCATCAGATACCCCCTCCCGAACGGGAGAAGCGGCAGGGCTTAGCAGTGGCAGCCGGGAAAGCGATGCCATGACGATGTCCACCACAGCCCCAGCGAGCATGGAACCATAAGCGAATTCGGCACCCGGAGGCCGGCCTCATCCCTAATAAAGCACACCCCGCCAAATCCCTCAGTCGGGAGGAGGTTGTGCTGTGGGGCGATTTTCCCAATCGTTTTGCGCTCAGCCGGCGGTGTATGGGGCAACAAGACTGTGGCTCGCTGTGAGGGGACGTTGGCTCGCCGCGGGTAGTCAAAAGGTTGCCGCTGAGCCAAGGACATGAGTGCTTTTCGCCCCTACGGCACACCGGGCAGAGTGGCTCGGTCACCTTGAAATACGGCTACCCCTCAAACTGGCTAACAGGACTGAGCCTGCGGGTGCCGCTTCGCTTGATCTTCTTGTGCGAGCCGGAGCGCCGTACTCAACCGCAGCCCGAGCGTGGTATACCTTGGGCCGAAGTAAACGATCCGAAAGGGTTCGAAGCAGCAGCGGAACGTAGACGATCAGGTAAAGTGGCCACGCAGAATCGCTAGCCTGGCGCTGGCTGGTGTTCTGCTGTTGCTCAGCCTCTTTATCTACAGCCCTTGGCACAGCGACCTCCTCAGACCTGAGGTAAGTTGCTCCTTCTGTCAATTTCCTCAGCTGATCGGACCTGGACCGGCCGCTCATTTTTGGTTAGCACCACCTATATCTCCAGCTTTGGTGATTACCGAGAGCGAGTGTACTGTCCTCGCAGGCCGCGCCGCGGCGGTCCACCCAAACCGCGCCCTCCCGCTTGAGCAGGCCGCTCCTCACTTGCTGTTGACTTCCAGCAGGTGAGGTGCAGCTCGCGGCCTGCAATCCCACTTTTCGAATCTCG
>JAUQPO010000115.1 GCA_030550335.1 Acidobacteriota bacterium | reverse complement strand
GAAAAGTAGCCAAGCAACAGCTCGGTCGTCGGGTGAAACTGTAGGCACGGCGCAACGAAGATGAGCCGCGGGGATACTCGCCGGATCGTGCGGCCTCGAAAGTAACCAAATCGCTCGAAGTCGCCATTCAGCAAGTGGTGACGCACCCGAGCCCAATAGTCCAACGCTTGCAGCGGCAATTGAACATCTTCGGTGGCTTTCAACTCCAGAACCACCAACCTGCCCGAATGTTCGATCGCCAGCAAGTCCAGCACTGCACGGTCCAAGCCCGCGATCTGGGGCACCTGACCGTAGACCGGCTCGGAGCACAAGCGCGGGTCGATCACGGTTAACTGCTTGCGGACCTCCGACTCCAACCAGCGTTCCGGCTGCTGCAGATAGTACGGATGGCGGAGATCGTGTGAATCCGGGCTCCGAAGGCGCTCTAATTCACAAAGCCGCTGGACAATGGTTGGCCATCCTACTGACGCAGCCTCCCGCAGCACTTGCAGTTGCCACTCCAGGTGTCCGTCGTCCCATCGAGCAACTTCCAAGCCCCGGATCCGAAAACTCAGGCATCGCCCTGGTAACGGCACGCATTCCACGAAAGGCAACCGTATGAGAGCTGCGCACGCAGGGTCGTCGGCAAACTGAACATGGTGGATTTCCAGCCACGGCTCGAGCTTCGTTTGAAGATTGCCCCAATCGTTCGGGTCGATCTCCCTCTCGGCCCCCTCCTGGTCATAAACGAACAAGCGGAGCCGCGAGCTACCCAGGTTCAGCCAACGCAATCGCAATGAAGTCCCGTGCTCGCATCCCCTCGGCAAAAACAGGACTAAGTCTACCTTGGACACGTTCAGTTCACGGCGGAGATGGTCCAGCCAAATCAGCGCATAGGCGAGCACATCCACCGATTGTGGCCCTAGAGGCGGCGCAGCCACAGCTGCCCAGAAACTGCTGCCCCGACGCAGTAGAGCGCGCGGGAACAGCGGCGACAACGAGCGGGCTAGATCTGCCTCTGCACTGAAGCGTTCCAGGTTCCAACCAGGGAATTGCCGGCACAGAAATCGCTTGAAGGTATTCGCAAAATTGTGCCGCCGGCTGCGCCCCAGCCAGTAGTGGTGACGTGGGTCAGCCGCATCGATCAGTATTACGTGTTCGACCTGCCCGCCAAGGCGATGAACCAGCAAGCGAACTACCCCTCCGGGCTCAACTGTGTAGCCGGCTAAGCGGCGCCGCCAGCAGCGGTCGCCATCCCAAACCTCCCACCACAACACGCTGCCTCGACGCGCGATCTCGCACTGTTCGGGTAAAACACGATAGGCTGGCTCGCCAGCCGCTACGAGCAGAGCTGCTTGAGCGCGAGCCAAGAAAGCCTCAATGGCTCGAACGATCAGTTCGGGATCACTCACCAGGCCGGCTCGTGAACTCGCTCGGCGCATCCGCTCCGAAAAACAACAGTGAGCGGAGCGATCCGGGAATCTCCAAGCGGAGACTGGATCAGAGAAGGGATTCGATCGGCGTCCACGAGCGGTTCTGGGATTCGGCCACCCCAGGGCAGGTCAGATAGCCCCGGTAGGTATTGACTCCGCGAGCCAACGCCGGGTGTTGCCGAGCGGCTTCTGGGAACCCCAGATCGGCAAGCAGGCAGACATAAGGGAAGGTCGCATTGGTCAAGGCATATGTGGAAGTGTGAGGTACCGCCGCAGGAATGTTCGAGACGCAGTAGTGCAACACCCCTTCCTCTACGTACACGGGCGAGGTATGTGTAGTGGGCCGGGAAGTTTCCAAACAGCCGCCCTGATCGATGGAGACGTCCACGACGACCGCTCGTTGCCGCACCGCCCTGAGCATCTCCCGCTTCACCAACTTGGGCGCTGAGGCGCCGGGGACCAGGACGGCCCCGATGATCAAGTCCGCCTCCGCAATCGCGTCGCGGATCGTGTAAGGATTAGAGGCCAGGGTGACCAGCTCGCCCCGGAAAAGATCGTCCAGCTGCCGCAAGCGGTTGAGGTTCTTGTCGATAACTGTGACCCGCGCCCCGTAACCGAGGGCGATTTTGGCGGCGTTATGTCCGACCACCCCACCGCCCAGAATCACCACATGTCCCGGGGGCACACCCGGTACGCCCCCTAGCAACACCCCTCGACCGCCGTTGGGCGCCTCGAGATAATAGGCTCCGATCTGAACCGCCAGTCGCCCCGCAACTTCACTCATGGGGATCAGCAGTGGCAACGAGCCGTCGGACTCTTGGAGCGTCTCGTAGCCGATGGCCGTGACCCGTGCATCGAGCAGCTTTTGGGTCAGCTCGGGCAAAGGAGCAAGGTGTAAGTAGGTGAACAAAATCAGGCCGGGACGTAGGTAGGCGTACTCGCTGGGCTGCGGTTCCTTGACCTTGACGATGAGCTCAGCGCGCCGCCAAACTTCGGAAGCCTCAGGCACGATTTCCGCACCGGCTTGCTGGTAGTCGCGGTCGCTGATACTGCTGCCCTCGCCTGCGCCTGCTTCGACCAGTACCCGATGGCCGCGCTCCACCAATTGCGCGACACCACTCGGAACCAAGCCGACGCGTGTCTCGTGGTCTTTGATCTCCTTGGGAACTCCGACGATCACGGCGAACCCCCTTGATGGGGAGAAAGATAAAACCTATCCCGGACGAAGGCTGCAAGCACAACCCCACGCAGCCGACACCGTGCCAACTCAGTACACCTTCCACCGCACACCCGCTAGTGCACAGGAAGCCGGCCTGCTGCGAAGAAGCTCTCCCACCGTACCTTCCGGTCGCGAATCGATCGAGGATAGGCTCTCAAAAACCGGAACGCCACCGACTGGCCGGGTCGCAGGGCGGCTCGAATCCGCTGAACGTCCTCCACGCTTTGCACCGGCTGGCGGTTGATCGAAACGATGACATCGTTCTCGCGCAATCCTATATCGTCGGCCAGCGAGCCGAACTCCACCCGGCTAACCAGCACGCCCTGCACGTCGCCAAGTTGCAATTCGTCACGCTCCCGTGGCGTCAAGTTGCGCACGTACATACCAAACGTGCCGCCGGAATTGCCGTGTGGCTTGCGCTTGCTCGGCTCTTTCGGAGCAGCAAAACGCGGATCGTTCGCAAACACTTTGGAACGCTCCTCCACCACGACCGGAAGCCGCATCTGTCGACCTGCCCGGTCGATGGTCAACGTGAGCTTGGTCCCAATCGGCGTATCCGCCACCCGGCTGACCAGATCGTCGCCATCCTTGACTGGAACGCCATCGATCGCTAGGATGACATCCTCGGCTTTCAGTCCAGCGCGGTCGGCTGGCCCACCCGGCTCGACGCTGCTCACCACTACCCCGTGGTCCACTCCGAAGGCTCGCAACAGATCCGGGTTGTCCTGCCGGCCGAAGCGAATCCCGATTGAACCCCGCTGCACACGGCCGTGGGTGATGATCATGTTGTAGACCTTCACCGCGGTGTTGATCGGCAGGGCAAACCCGATGCCCTGATAACCGCCGCTCCGCGTCGCGATCATCGTGTTGACGCCGATGACTTGCCCTCGGATATTCAGCAACGGGCCCCCGCTGTTGCCGGGATTGATGGCCGCATCGGTCTGAATGAAGCGCTGAAACTGCTGGGCGCCAGCAATATCCCGCCCTTTGGCGGAAACAATGCCCAGCGTGACGCTGGCTTCCAAGCCGAAAGGCGAACCAATGGCTACGACCCAGTCCCCGACTCGGACCGCATCCGAGTTGCCGATTTCGACCGTTTTTAAAGGCCTGCCCGCGTCAATCTTAATCACGGCGAGATCGGTTTCCACGTCGAAGCCGACCAGCTCCGCTTCGTGCTCGGTCTGATCGTCTATCAGCTTCACCTTGATCCGGTCGCTATCCTCGATCACGTGATAGTTGGTGATGATGTAACCTTTCGGGTCGACGATAAATCCAGACCCGGAAGCCCGTTGGCGAAACTCCCGGGGCACTTCGGGCTCGAAGAACTTGCGGAAGAAGTCCAAGTCATCGGGCGAGGGCCGGTTCTCTTCGTCAGGTGACGGCTCGGCCCGCTCGACCAGCCGAGCCCGGTAATCGGTCGTGATATTGACCACGGCGGGCTCGATCTTCTCGACCAGCTCTGCAAACTGGCTGGGTACAGGGACGGGATCGGGAATGCGTAACAGAGTCGCGTTGCGTGCCCTCGGCTCGCGGTCCGCCCAGACGCCGCCACTGATCAGTGTGCCAATCAGCACCCCCACCAGCACAGCCATCGTGACAATGGCCAGCGACCATATGCGTCGCTGACTCGCAATCTGTCGGAGTCCCATAAGCTGCCTCTCCGGTCAATTCCCTACTTCAAGCATACGCTCAACACCATAGACAGACGGCCCCAGCTAGTGGACTGAGGATCGGCTGGCTCCGCCGAGCTCTACTACCAAAATCCCAGTAAGTACCAGCACGGCCCCGACGAGAGCGGAAGCCTGAACCCGCTCACCAGCTAGCACAGCCACAAGCCAAGCAAATACCGGCTCCGAAGCCAAGATCACGGCCGTACGCGCCGGTGTAGTGAACTGCTGGGCCCAGGCTTGGACGGTGAAGGCGCCGCTGGTGGCAAGGACGGCCGTCACTAGCAGTGCCCCGACCACAGCCACTGTGCACCGCAGTTTGGGTGCCTCCAGCCACCAGCAGGTACCTAGAGCAGCGATGGCCGCCACGACTATCTGCAGGAAAGCCAAGGTCTCAGGCCCTACTTGGGCGCTGAAGTGTCCGACAAGAAGGATCTGCCACGCAAAACACAGCGCGGCCAGTAACGTGAGCCCCTCCCCCCACCCGATGCCACCCACCGGCCCTTGCCAACTCATCACCGCGACGCCACAAAAAGCAATCCACGCCCCAAGCCAGTCAGCTAGACGGAGAGTCGTGCGGTAGACTACCGCATCCAACCACGGAACGAGCACCACCGCAGTGGCCGTCAGGAAGGCCGACTTGGAGGCGAGCGTCCATCGCAAGCCCAGCGTTTGAAATACAAAACCCAGGAACACGCTTGCCCCCGTGAGCAATCCAGGGAGCAGGACCCGGCGTAGCATGAGGCTTTGCCTCAACTGCCGGCGGAACAACAGGCCGCTGACTATGGCCGCCAAACTAAAACGCAAGCCCAGGAACAGCAGTACCGAGATGTCCGCTAAGGCGGCCTTGACAAGAACGAAAGTAGCGCCCCAGATGAAGGCTGCACCCGTTAAAGCCAACTCCGCTAGCCGCCGGCTCGCTTTCGGGCTCTCCACGGGTCAGACCTCATTGATCTGCTCAATCAGGGCGAGGATCAACAGCAGGATTCTGGCCAAGGCCAGCTCACGACCTGCAGGGTCATACCATTCTTCGACCGTATGCGCGCGAGCTCCGCTACCTCCTCCCCCGATCGACACCGCCTGCCTGCCCATCGCCAGTGGGATGTTCGCATCGGTGGAGGCGGCCTCCAGGCGGGACCGAATCCCTAATTGACGATCCACCGCAAGCAAACAGGCTAGCAGCGTGGACTCCTCAGCTAGTCTGCCCGGAGGCCGAAAGCCCAATTCGCGCACCCGCGCTCGCAACAGCGAGCCGTTGCGTCGGCCCCGATAGCGGTACGACACTTCCCGAACGGTAGCCCGGAGGCGTTCCGCCATCCAATCCAGGTCCGCCAAGTGCTCCGCTCGCAGGTCTACCCGGGCACGGGCACTAGCGGGGATCGCATTCACCCCCGCGCCCCCCTCAATTAAGGCGAAGTTGAAGGTGCGGCGCCCAGTGCCCGGATGCTCGCCCTCGCACATCTGGCAGAACCGGGCGATGAGATGCCCCAGAGCGTGAATGGGGTTTGGCAGACCCGCATCGCTCCAGCTGTGTCCTCCCGGACCCTCGAACACGATTTCCAGGCGACGGCTTGCGACGCCTTGGGTAACGATTTGCTCGTGGCCTGGCCCGTCCAACACCACAAACATCTCGATGTCGTCGGCGACAGGTGAGGTGCACAGGAATCGCATCCCATTGAGGTTGCCCTCGCCTTCCTCACCCACGTTGGCCACCAGCAGTAGGTCCCCAACTCGACCCAGCTGTCCGCTCTCGCTCAGCGCAGCGGCAATCGCTAACAGCGCAGCCAGCCCCGCCCCGTTGTCTGCTACCCCTGGGCCATGCAAGCGATGGTCTTCATCCATGAAGATATCCTCGGATCGCGCAGGAGCCAGTACGGTATCCAGATGGGCTGTCAATGCGAGGCGCGGTCGGCGTTTCGGAGCAACGCTCCGGGCCAAGACGTTGCCGGCGTTGTCTACAACGACGTTCCAACCCAACGATCGCAGCTGTCCAGCCAGCCATTGCGCCCGGGCGTGTTCGTGGAAAGTCGGTGCAGGAATACGACACAGCTCCAACTGCTTCTGAGTGATCCAGTCCTTTCGGGCCGAAAACCACCGCAAGCAATCTTTTACCGATTCGCGAGTGGCGATCCGGGCGACCCGTTCGCAAAGGATCGGAAGAGCCAACTCAGTTTGTTCGGCCACCGCTAGACAGTGTAACGCGCGCTGGTGAGCGGGGCCGCCGGCAAGCTCTGTAACATTCGGGCGCAGCGTGGAGGTGGTTCTGGGGAGTGGGGCAACGGTGAGGGGTATACTAAAGGTTAACGAGCTGAGCATCGAGGTCATCGATGGGCCCCAGAACCAAAGTGATCCTTTTAGCAAGCGTCATCTTAGGGACGCTGGTCTGGTTGGCCGTTGGAGGGATCCAGGAGACAAAGACTTATTACGTAACCGTGGCCGAACTGCAGCAAATGGGGCCGAGTGCGCACCATAAACGATTACGCGTGGCTGGGGATATCGAGACTGGTTCTCTCGTGCGCGATGGAAAGCGAGTGGAATTTGTCCTTCGGCAGGAACAGTTGAGCCTCAAGGTCCGTTATGAGGGCAGCGACCCCTTGCCGGACACTTTCCGCGAGGGAGCCCAGGCGATCGCTGACGGAACGCTCGGCCCAGACGGTGTTTTCCGGGCCACGCGCATCCAGGCCAAGTGCGCCTCCAAGTACGAGGCCAGCCCCGGCACGAGCTTAGTCACCAGAAGATCGCCGGGGAGCTGAGGAGCGGATATGGAAAATCTGGGTGCCCTGGCGATCTTGCTCGCCTTCGGATTATCTGTTTACTCAGTCCTGGCGAACCTGACCGGCAGGCGAAGGCAAAACGTCTACCTTATCCGCAGTGGCGAGCGGGCGGTGTATGCCATTTGGGGGCTTCTGAGCCTGGCCTCCGCTTTGCTGGTCTACGCGCTGCTGACCGATGACTTCCGCCTGGCTTATGTGGCCAAGCACAGCAATCGTGACCTGCCGACCTTCTACAAATTCACCGCCTGGTGGGGAGGTCAGGAGGGTTCGCTGCTGCTGTGGTCCTGGATTCTGGCTAGTTACGCCAGCCTTGTGGTGTACCTGAACCGCCACCGCTTGCGCGACATCATGCCTTACGTGACCAGCGTTTTGATGGTCACCCAAGCGTTTTTCCTTTTGCTGATCGCGATCGTTGCCCGTCCGTTCGACGTGTTGGCGGTGGGCGAGGAAGTGATCGCAGTGCCCGACGGTCGAGGTCTGAACCCCTTGTTACAACACTGGGCGATGGCAGCGCATCCACCCGCACTCTACCTGGGCTACGTTGGCTTCACCGTACCATTTGCTTTCGCCATGGGTTCACTGATCGCTCGAGCGCCGGGCAACGCTTGGATCCATGTGACACGCAGGTGGACGTTGATCACCTGGGGCTTCCAGACCGCGGGCATTTGCATCGGCGCTGCTTGGGCCTACACCGTGCTCGGCTGGGGCGGCTACTGGGGGTGGGATCCCGTGGAAAACGCCTCCCTGTTACCCTGGATCACGGCCACTGCCTTCCTGCATTCCGTGATGATGCAGGAGAAAAAAGGGATGATGAAGATCTGGAACGTCGGCTTAATTTCCGGGACGTTCCTACTGGCCATCCTGGGCACGTTCATCACGCGGTCGGGCTTGGTCAGCTCGGTGCACGCCTTCGCCCAATCCAGCATCGGCGCCTACTTCGCCGTTTTTCTGGGGGGCTGGATCGGCGTCATTGCGTATCTGATGCTGAGCCGCCTGGACTACCTGCGGACAGAAGCGCGCTTGGAAAGTGTCATCTCGCGCGAGTCGGCATTCTTGTTCAATAACCTCATCCTGCTTGCCAGCTGCTTCGCCATCCTCTGGGGCACGCTTTTTCCTGTAATCTCGGAGGCATTTACCGGGCAGCGGGTCAGTGTCAGTGCGCCGTTCTTCAACCGCGTGAATGTGCCCATTGGCCTTTTGCTGCTATTCCTCACGGGTGTGGGACCGCTGATCGCCTGGCGAAGAAGCTCCTGGGAGAGCCTGCGCAGGATCTTCTTGTGGCCTGCAGTAGCTGGACTAGTGACCGTGGGGGGCCTCCTGCTGGCAGGTGTCCGGCATTTCTACGCCTTGATCGCGCTGGGCCTCTGCGCTTTTGTAGCGTGGACGATCGGTTCGGAGTTCGTCAAAGGAGCACTGGTGATCCGGGCGCGCACAGGGTCGAACTTGCTGGCCTCCATGGTCGAGCTCACTCTGAGGAACACGCGCCGCTATGGCGGCTACATCGTACACTTGGGCGTTGTCTTGCTATTCGTGGGCTTCAGCGGCGCAGCCTTCAATCAAAAGAGGGTGGTCGAAGTTCGCGTGGGTGACCACTTCGAGATTGGCCGTTACCAGTTGCAGGTGTCCACGATCGAGCAGGGCGAAACTCCTAACTACGAATGGGAGCGGGCGATTGTGCAGGTGTATCGCAACGGGCACCAGATCGATGTGCTGCGGCCCGAGCGTCGCTTTTATAAGTCCAGCCAGCAAACCACCTCCGAGGTTTCTGTCCGGCGCAGGCTCAACGAGGACCTCTATTTGAATTTCGCCGGAATGACCGAAGATCGCCAGCGCGCCGTCATTGACGCTTACGTCTTCCCGCTGGTCAATTGGATCTGGATCGGCTTCTGGGTGATGATGGTGGGTACGGCAGTGTGCTTGCTGCCCAGCAAGGCCCGGGTCCAAAAGGAACGTGAACCCGCCTTGGAGGCGGCTGAGGTGCCCGGCAGCATCACGGGGTGATCCTCCGGGACTCGAGGAGCCGCACTGGGAAGCAAAGCGACACACACGCGGCTGATTGGCCTGGGCAATGATTGTGGCACTCGCAGCTCTCATCATCGTCCTGACAGTGCTGTTCCTGATCCTGCTGCGCCCGGAGGCATCCGAGGCGAATCCGGAAGCCCACGGACCAGCCAACGAGTTGGAAGCTCGGCGCGAGGAAATCTATGAGGGGTTGCGGGACTTGCAGTTCGAGTTCCGCCTCGGGAAACTTTCCGCCGAAGACTACGAGAAAGCCAGGAAAGACTTGCTAGCCGAGCTGGCGGAAGTTAACCAGCGCCTCGTCCAGCTACAGCGACCTGCGATGGCTAGCCTGGCCAGCGGCGAACGGCAGAAGGCGCAGCTAAACTTCGGTTCGAGCGGCGACGGGAGCTCGCACAACAAAGGGCCCACTGCCAGTGCCCCGCATGCCACAGCCACAAGCCTTGTATGC
>JAUQPO010000114.1 GCA_030550335.1 Acidobacteriota bacterium | reverse complement strand
TTAGGAGACTCCACGCTGCTGCTGCTAGTGCTGGGACTGCTCATAAGGGCGTCTTTGTTAGGACAGCAGGCAGCCCAAACAGCCTGGTCGCTGATCCCGCCCGAATCGCTACTCCCCTTCCCCGAACCTCTACGACACAAGCAACGCAGCGGGGCCCATTTTCTGCCTACGGCCTCCACGCTGCCTGGTCTCGTGATCTCGCGCTCTTCGGGCTCAATTAGCCATCCAGTACGCCTGGAAGGTCGCTGGGATCCCGGACCTGCTTATTTGAGCTGGGAAGCCCACTCGGCCATCGCCCTCAGGGTTTGGCTAGACGGTATCCCTTGGGGCGATCCCGCCGAGCGTGGCCACCAAAGGCTGCTACCCGATCCGGCAGTGATCGACCGAGTCACCCTGGACCCCATGGGAACGCTGTCGCCTTTTGCTTTTCGGGGCCCTTCGTTATTCCTGGAGCCGATTGAGGCACGTGCAAGCTGGCGCGGAACTTTCACTGTGTGGCCCGGAGCTTGGGAATCTTCAACCGATCGAGTTGTGCCACGAGCCCCCAGTGCCGAAACGCGGCGGCTGGAGCACTGTAGACGGGCCACAGTGCAAGTCAGCGGACCATTTAGCCGAAGGGCACACCTACGGCTGGCTGGTGCAGCTACAGCCTGGCAACAACAAGCCGAGCAAGGAAGCTGGCATCGTGGCGCGTGGAGTTTTCTGGCTGGCTTCATGTGGCCATCGGCGAGTAGCCGGTTCGCGTTGAACTACGTTCACGCAGGGCATACCCAAGATGGGTACGGCAACCCTTTGGGGTTGGAACAACTCAGCCAGAGCTGGGGCGTTCCCCCGTGGCGGCCTTCGAAGTGGCTCGATGAGCGAGTGGTTATTCAAAGGGTAAGCCTGCGCGGCACGACTCCTTGGGACGGGAATAGGGCCGGGCTGGAGCTGAATTACGCCTACCAACGGGGTATGACTGATGTCAACCCCCGTACCCCTTCACAAGCGAGCCTGACCTTTTGGGATCTGCTGACTGGAGAGATCCGTGGCCCCTCTCCCATCCACGGTCACGGTAGGCACCAGCAGCACTCCGTGGGGCTGGTCGCCCACTTGGAGCGAGGATCAGGCCCTTATGGTGTTCGCCTAGCTATGGGGACCGGTCTCAGCTACTACAGCGTAGATCAACGCTTGCAGACTGGCCCACAACCCGTCGTCGTTACGACCATCGAGCGGGTGGCTTACTCGCTTACCCTTAGGCCTTCTGGTTCACCGATATACGACGGGTTTGAAGCGGGTGGCTTTGCAACCGCAATGGTGATCCTGCCGGGTAGGTTTCGAGTGCGTTCAGGGCTCCAGGGTGCGCAGACGACGCTTCAAGCCAAATACGCCGCGGCCCCGCCCATCAAGTGGCCTTCCCTTGAACCCGAGATCGGCTTTTCTCTGCGGCCCTGGAGCCGACTGGAGCTCGCAGCAGGCAGCTTTCTGGCCGTGCTGCCTCCTTCGGGGGTTCACATAGCGTACAACGGAGGACCAGGCTATTCGGGTTTCCAGCAGCAATGGCTAGATCCAAGCCGGGCTCGAGAACCCGATCCTGGAACTACTGGGAACATAGTTCGCCGCTTCGGCCCCGCATATGGAGAAATAAACCCTGGGATCCGCCCGCCACGCTATCGCGAGGTCTACGCCGCTTTCCAGTGGCACCTTTCCCAACGTCTCCGCGTGGAAGGCAGAGCTTTCCGGCGCGATTGGCACAACCGGCTAGCCATCGTGAACCAAGGCGTACCCTTCCAATGGCCTTCGGGGTACCCGTCCTACATTCCACGGAAGGTGCACGACCGGGGAGGAGACTGGGTGGCAGGCACCGCCGACGACCAATGGCTCTTCGTCTTTGAGCGCCTGCCAGAAACATTCGCTAAAGACCGGTTTGAGTTACGCAATGTATCGTTGAGTGCCTTGGCGGCAGGGTTGCGAATAGGGATAGACGGTTCAGGGACCCGCTGGTGGTGGCGGGCCGATTTTACTGCGGAAAAAGGCCATGGTTCCACAGCCAGTGGCAATTCGCCCTGGTTGAACGATCCCTACGCCGTTGGGCCCTTGCTCGACGATCCCAACGCGCTACTGAACGCCACCGGGCGGACCTACTTTGACCGGGCCTACTCAGCAAGGGTTCATGCGTTCTACCGAGCGCCAGCGAAACTCGGGGGCTGGAACCTAGGCATCAGTGCAGCCTATTGGGATGGACTTCCGTTCGGCCGTCGGTTGTTGGTCGAAGACTTAGCCCAGGGTCCCATAGTCGTGTTCGCTACGCCACGAGGCAGCCCTGAGGGTGGTCACCGCACTGAGTATCTCATGAGCGTGGACCTACGCGTCAGTCGCAGCTTTGAACTCAAACGGGGTGAGTTGACTGCCCTAGTCGATATATTCAACTTGGCCCAGCGCCACTCAAAACTCATCGAACGGGATTGGAGCGGCCCGGAGTTCGAGAGACGTCCAGCGCTAGAGCTCCAGCCGGGAAGAACGGTCCGTTTGGGGTTGGAGTACCAGTTTTGAAGCTGCGCGGGATCGTGCAAGCCTGGACAGCGAAGTTGCAAACAGGGCTCGATAACCAAACGGGAGCCGGTTCGCCACGGCTGTCGATTCGATTTGCACGGTCTCCGATTCACACCGTCTCCGCGAATTCCTCAACCTTCCGATCAGCCTGCTGGAGCACTCTTCGCAGCAGGGCACACGTCTTCCGTCACCCCTAGAACCCTGCTCACAGACAGCTGCAAACGAGCGCCCACTCTTACCAATCGACCACACTGCCGTCATCGGGGTCGTATGGTTCGGGATTTCGCCAGTCATGGCCGATTTTGTCTTTCAAAGCCTCATCATCCAGTTCGATACCCAAACCTGGATCCGTCGGCAGATCGATGTAACCGTCGCGCACAACGAAGGGCTTCTTCAAATACCCCTCTCCCAAACTGACCTGTTCCTGGCACAGAAAGTTCGGGATGGAGGCGGCTAATTGAATTCCGGCGGCCAGCGAGATGGGTCCAAGCGGGTTGTGCGGAGCGATCGCCGCGTAATAGGCTTCTGCCATCCCTGCTATGATGCGGCACTCAGTGATACCACCTGCATGGCATAGGTCCGGTTGCAGGACGGTTGCCGCACGCTTCTCCAGGACCTCACGGAAACCCCACTTGGTGAACACCCGCTCGCCAGTAGCGATCGGAATGTGCGTACTGCGAGCGATCTCCGCCATGATGTCGTGGTTCTGGCAATTAATCGGCTCCTCGATGAACATCGGCTGGTAAGGCTCGAGTGCCTTGATAAGCAACTTGGCCGTAGCAGGGCTAATGGCGCCGTGAAAGTCGCAAGCTATGTCGCAGTCCGGCCCCGCCGCCTCCCGAAGCTCGGCAAACTTCTCAGCGGCATACGCGATTTCCGCCGGCGTTTCGATGTAGCGAGAGGGCCGGCGCTTGGCCGGCCCCGTTTTGAAGGCCCGGAAGCCTTCTTGCATGCGGCGCTTGATGTCTTCGGGTGTGCGCACATGGGCGTAGACCCGTATACGGTTACGCGTTGGCCCGCCGAGAAGCTCATAAACAGGCACTCCCAGGGCCTTGCCTTTGATATCCCACAAAGCGATATCGATTCCACTGAGAGCACTGGTCAGAATCGGACCACCTCGGTAAAAGGCGTGCCGGTAGATCGCCTGCCAGTGATGGACAATCTGGCGTGGGTCCTTACCGACTAGGTAAGGCTCGATCTCTTTCACCGCCATCTGGCAGGTTAAGGCACGCCCTTCGAGGATCGGCTCACCCAGACCAACAATCCCCACGTCGGTGTGCACCTTCAGAAAAAGCCAGCGCGGTTTCACCAAGAAAGTTTCGAGCTTTGTGATGCGCATTTTCTCCCGTGGGGAGATGGGTGCATTCCGGCTTTCCTGTGCGAGGAGCTCAGCGCGTTCCATAGCCCCCCAACCCAATCCCGCAACCGCTGCCTTCAGCCAAGAGCGCCGCGACGTCGCTACCATAAGCACCTCCGTTCTGCGCAGACTGTATCAAATTTGGTGCCGCACCCCAGGACGACCGCTACGGTGCACTCGAGTCTTGCCACCCCATTGGACTCGGCTGCCCAGTCGCCTACCGTCAGCCCGCTTACACTAGCACTGGCGACAGTCAAAACGCCAACCGCAGGGCGAACTGGAACTGGCGGTTGTCGCCAACCGTAGCCGTAATCCGGCCGGCGCCTGCACTCCCAATGGTGGCGTCCGGCAAATCCAGCTGTGGGGTGTTAAATAGGTTGAACGCCTCAACGCGCAACTGTAAGGTGAACCGTTCCGACCAGGAAAAGTCCTTGAACCAGGACCAATCGAAGTTCACCCGGCCGGGGCCATACAAAATGTTGCGACCGGCGTTGCCGAACGTGTACAGAGCCGGCACGCCCCAGGCAGCGCCCGGAACGTTGAATGAGGTATCGAACCATAACGCCGGATCCGGCTGATCCAGTTTGCCGCTTTTGTACCGGTCCGGCCGGCTGGAACCGGCATTCGAGACGGAAGTCAGTAGCACGGGGGTAAATGGCAAGCCTGTTTGGAGCGTAACAATAGCGTTGGTATCCCAGCCGCCGAGCAGCGCCTGCCACACTCGCGACTGGAACTGCCAGCGGCGGCCACGGCCGAAGGGCAGCGACCAGTTCATGCTATGGGTTACGCGATGTCTCACGTCGAAGCCGCTGCTAGCCCGGTCACACTGGCGGCAACGCCGGTCCTGCGGAATTGGCCCGTTCGCCGCGCCTCCAAAAGCGTTGGCTACGTCATCGATCGAATGGGACCAAGTGTAAGCAGTTAGGAATCCTAAGCCATTGGCGAAGCGCCGCTCCAGGGTGGCCTGAAGGGAGTTGTAATTGGACTTACCATCGAAGACGTTGTAAGTCACACCCACCACCGCCGGTGCAATTCGGTACAGTGGCCGTCGCGGACCTGGGGCTCCAGGACCAGGTTCAGGCTGATTGTAATCGTAGGTCATGTCCAGTCTGCGCCCGACGTTGCCGACGTAGCCCACCTTCAGCACTAGATCCTTGGGTAGCTGCTGCTGGATTTGCAAAGCGTACTGCTGCGTGTAGCCGGATCTCAAGTTCGGATCCACCGCCAGCATCCCGCCAGTGGGATTGTTAGCCACCACATTGAAGTCCAGTACGGGAATGGGATCGAAACCGTCTTGAACTCGCCGAGGATTCGCAGAGAACTGGTTGATATCCACCACATTAATGGGACCGAACGGCAGCTGCCGATGCCTGCGCATGTAGACAGCCTCGCTGCCCGCCGGGTTATAGAACACCCCATAGCCACCTCGAAGCACCGTGCCCGGCCGGAGTGAGTATGCGAAACCGAAGCGTGGCGCCCAGTTGTTCCTGTCCGGGCGTATGCCAGTCTGACGGTTGCTGTTGAACCCGGCGATCAGCAGCTTGCCCGTAACCACATCGAAATTCGTCATCCGATTCGCTACTTCCGTCAAAACCGTGTCGTACTCGTACCGAAGACCTAAGTTCAGCGTCAGGCGCTTGCTCACCTTCAAATCGTCGTGCACGTAGAATCCCCATTCGGTCATGCGGAATCCCGGAAACACCAGCGTGAAATCTTGCTCGATCGTGGACGCAGTGCCCAACAAAAAGCTGGCCATTGCATCGCCAGTCCCGGCAGTCTGGTTGGGATTGTTCACAAAGAGGCTGGAGAAGTTGAACCTGCCATTGCCGCGATTGGTTTGGAACTGAGTGATTTGTCGCCTGCGAGCCTCCAAGCCGTATTTGACCGTATGCCGCCCACGCAGCCAGCTGAAATCGACGCGGGGATGAAACGTGTTTTCAATCCGCACAATTGGCAGCGAACGCGTTTGGCCGATCCCTGTATACCCGCTCGGGCTGAAAATCGGTATCCCGTCGGAGCGCGGGCCCTGGTTGGAGTTCCGCACACCTAGTTTTTCGCCCAGCCGTGCACCGGGAGTCGCTCCTTCCTGGGTGTAGTCCAAGTTGAAGCGGTTGAACCCCAACTTGGCATCCATGACCAGCGTGGGGCTGAACGTGCGAATCCAGCTCAGCACCGAATGGTAGGCCTTCAGAGTCGAATCGCCTGCGAATGTGTCCTCATTACCTAAACCTACCCGCCCTTCAAACCCGGGGATCTGAGCATCCGGAAACGTGGACGGGCGAGTGGTGATCGTGTCCTGCCGCGAGAACCGTCCAAAGACCAGGTCGCGTTCCGTAGCGTTCCAATCGATCCTCAAGTCCCCCTGGTCCCAGCGCTGCCTTTCTTTCGGGGTAGACACATGATTGGCGGAAAGCCGGTCGATTTGAGGAGCCGGGTAAGCCTGAATGAGCCGGCTGGTTACAGAGTCGAATCGGCTCATGGGAATCTTCCGTCCGGGAAACGGATCACGCGCGTAGCCACTAGCCGTACCTGGTTGGGGTCGCGTCGACCACGGGTCAAAAATGTCCCGTACCCGCGTAAAATCGCCTTGCCGGACTTCCATCAAAGGAACGGTGTTGACGAACGTCCGCTCCAGCCGCTTACGATATCCCTCGTAATTGGCAAAGAAGAATAGGCGGTTGCGTAAGACAGGGCCGCCTAAGCTCCCACCGAATTGATTCTGGCGAAAAGCAGGCTTCCGGCTGGCGGATCCCGCGAAATAATTCCTGGCGTCCAGCTTGTCGTTGCGCAAGAACTCGTACACCGAGCCATGCCACTCGTTTGACCCGGACCGAGTGATCACATTGATCGTGGTCCCCGCATTTCGTCCTTGGTCTGCTGCGAACAGCGAGGTTTGAATTTTGAACTCGCGCACGGCTTCAACAGAAGGCCGCAGCACGATGGACAATGTCAGCCGCTCGTTGTTATCCACCCCGTCAACCAGAAAGTTGTTTGAACCCTCCCGATTGCCATTCGAGAACAGCTCAGAGCCGGGACGCAGATCGTCCGGCCTCTTGCCACTCATAATCGTCATCCGCGCCCCATAGCCGACGCCCACGACTCCCGGCCCCAGAATGGCCAGTTGCACAAAATTTCGGCCGTTGAGTGGCAGATCCTGAATTGCCTTGGTCTCAATGACCTGGCCAACGGCCGATGAATCCGACTCGATCAATGGGGCAGCGCCGGTGACTTCGATCGCTTCTGTCACCGGCCCAAGCTCCAACGTGAAATCCAGCCGCGCGACCTGATTGACCTCCAGTCGCAGCCGATTTTCTACTGCCTGCCGGAAACCCTCTTTTTGAACCACTACCCGGTAATCACCCGGTGGCAAGAATGGGACCGTGTATAGGCCAAGCTCATTGGTTAGCGTTTTGCGCTCCACACCGGTTGCCTGGTTGGTCACTGTGATCTCCGCGCCCGGAATTACTGCGCCCGTGGCATCTCGGACCACGCCGGTCAGCTGACTGGTCGTCTGACCTAGGCCTGAAACAGTGGCTAACCCTGCCGCAAGTGCAAGGACTGCGACCCTAGCGGAGATTCGCTTTCCACAGCGAGCAAGAAAGTGTAACGACGCAAACCTCATCTTCTCCCCCTCCCGCAAGCGATGATGGTCCACGAATATCACGCTCTCCCAGGACCTGTCAAGCAACGATAAGAACCTTCATCGCGAATTCGCGCACCGATTGCCAGGACGACCGGGCCAAGCCCGTTCCGAACTCCCCTGGGCTCCTCCACCGCAGAGTACGTCTTTGGTGAGTCGAGTACCGCGTGGCACCTCATCTCAACAAGCGAGGCCACTTGTGGGAGGCCACACAAAATCATCCGAACAGCGGTGAGGACGCCATGCAATTCACTCTACCCCAACCTCATCAGCTGCTGCGTCGGATCCGAGTCCAATCGCTCAGCACAGGACAAGAAATTTCGACTGGTACATACCACGGCGTGCGGAACCTACTGCTGGTCCTCCTACCAGACTTCCAACACCCGCTGGTGTCCGTGGTCCGAGAGCTGGCAGCACAGCTGGAGCCGAGCGAAACCGTGGCAATGCTGGTCGTTGCCCGCTCCACAGTCCCACCACCCAACCTTCCCGCTATGCAGGGTTTGGTACTCGGTTGTGAACCCTCCGGCGAGCTGCACAAGCGTTTAGGAGCCCTCAACCCCAGCGGAGATCCCAGCTGGGCCCTTTACTTGACGGACCGGTGGGGCGAAATTTTCGCGTGCTGGCGGTCACTCGAGCGCCCCGAGCCGCCCTCGGCTGCTGAGATCGTTTCCTGGATAGCGTTCGTGAACTATCAGTGCGAGGAGTGTACAGCTTCTCGGTGGCTTCTGGATCAAGCGTTAGGGGATGACAGCTAAGCCCCGTTTCGGCAGCCGGTTAGCGACATCCAGTCAGGCATAACGGACCTCCCGCCCCAGAGCTTCCTGTAACATCCCGCTGGCCACCGTCGCCAAAACAAAAGCGGTCCCATGGGACCGCCACAACTAACGACTCCATCGAAGCGAGGAGGCAGCAATGAAAAGGTTCTTGGGATTGGCCCTAGGGATTTGCTTGATCCTTGCCGTAGCCGCCCTGGCGGCCGACGTGACCGGTAAGTGGGTAGCCCAAGTGCCGGGACGGGATGGCCAGGTGCGCGAAGTCACCTTCAATTTCAAAGTGGAAGGAGACAAGCTCACAGGCACCATGTCGACCCGCATGGGCGAGACTCCGATTTCGGACGGCAAGGTCAGCGGCGACGAAATCTCCTTCACCGTAACCCTGAGCTTTGGGGGAAACGAGGTGCGAATGAATTACAAGGGTAAGGTGGAAGGCGATCAAATTCGCTTTACGCGGGAAGTGGAAGGGCGGCCACCCCAAGAGTTTGTAGCGAAGCGAGCAACCTCGTGACCCTTGGCGCCCGGCCTGTTCACCGCCGGGCGCAACAGAAATTTGCGACGGGCCTCACCGTACCGGCCCGAACCTGAAGTAGCCGCCTCGGGGCGCTGGTGAACGACGCGACGTCCCTTATAGCTTAGGTGACCCCTTACGCAGCAGGACAACCGCGTCGGACAGTAGCTCTGGCCTTACAGCAAGTCAAAGCAGCGCAAGTAATTTGCGTGACCGAAATCGACATTCGCCTCCGCGGTGACGGAGCGAGGAGCCTACGCTCGCTCTCCCACCCCGTTCCAAAGACCCACTCGGGGGCTCAACGTCGCCCGGGTACAAGGAAACTTGAAGTGAGGCGTCCAAGCCGCCCCCAGAGGGTCAACGTGTTGCGGAACTGCTGATCTGTGTGCGGTCGACACTCACACTGGCTGGGGCACAACCGATGCTGCTAAAGTAAACAGCGTCAAAAAGGTGTTCAGAGCACTGACTCACGCAAGCTGAACGACTATGAACCGACGGCAGTTCCTCTCGAGCCTCGCTGCCCTGAGTCCAGTTGGTCCGGCTATTGCGACTCGGTCGCGCAAACCGAACATTCTGTTGATCCTAGCCGACGATCTCGGCTACGGCGACCTGGGATGCTACGGACAGAAGCGCATACAAACACCAAACATCGATCGCCTGGCTGCGGAAGGAGTCCGGTTTACGCAGGCCTATGCGGGCAGCACTGTGTGTGCACCGTCGCGCTGCTGCCTAGAAACGGGACTCCACACCGGCCACGCATGGGTGCGCGGGAATCGCTCACCCAACTTG
>JAUQPO010000113.1 GCA_030550335.1 Acidobacteriota bacterium | reverse complement strand
GCAGTTCCCTGGTTGCGTTCATTCAATGCCCAGTTTCCGCTGCATCTGTTCCAACGTCAGCCCCTTCGTTTCCGGATAGAACAGGAGCACGGCAAAGAATTGTAGGACCATCATCCCACCGAAGAAGATAAACGGATAGCCACCCGAATACGAGGCCATCACTGGAAAGGTCCAGGAAATCAGCGCGTTCATGAACCAGTGGGTGAAGCTTCCGAGACTTTGGCCTTGAGCCCGCACAGGCGTCGGGAAGATTTCGCTCAGATAGACCCAAATCACCGCCCCTTGGGAGAACGCGAACGCCGCGATGTAGCCCACCAGGAACAGGAGCAGCATCCGCTCATGAGCCCCCGTTAGGAAGATCCAGGCTACGCCAAACAGGCAAGCCGCCGTGCC
Source organism: Acidobacteriota bacterium (assembly GCA_030550335.1). Taxonomy (GTDB): domain Bacteria; phylum Acidobacteriota; class Terriglobia; order Bryobacterales; family Bryobacteraceae; genus JAUQPO01. The sequence continues at coordinate 9,280 of JAUQPO010000113.1, read as the reverse complement.
TACGGAGCCGACCAGCAACAGGGTTCGGCGGCCAACCCGATCGATCACGCTCATAGCCAGCACGGTGAAGACGAGATTCGTCAGGCCGACGATGACCGCTTGGAGGTCACCGGACACTTTGCTGAAGCCCGCCCGCTCGAAGATGTCGTTGAGGTAATACAGGATGGCATTGATGCCGGAAAGCTGGTTGAACATTGCCAGGGAGACTGCCAGGAGCACAGGCACTCGATACTTCCACTGGAAGAGCCGCTCGGTCGGACCGTGGGAGCTCCTCAGGGAAGCTTCGATGTCTGCTAGGGCTCGATCCACATCTTCTTCGCCGACCAGCTGCAACACCTGGCGGGCCTCAGCGAGCTGGCCCTGCTTGGCTAGCCAGCGCGGGCTCGACGGGATCCCTATCAAGGCGAGCAGAAAGGCCAGGGCGGGCAATGCAGCCACGCCGAGCTTCCAACGCCACTCGGCCGCACCCAGCCCAAACAGCCCAATCACGTAGTTGGAGAAGTAGGCGAGAAGGATTCCTGCAACCACGTTGAACTGGAATATTCCAACCAGCCGGCCCCGCCACCGTGCAGGGGCAATTTCGGCAATGTACATCGGACCTAGCACCGATGCCGCTCCGATACCCAGCCCGCCGATAAACCGTGCGGTGACCAGCGCCGGCCAGTTCCAAGCAGAGGCGCACCCCAGTGCGGACAGCAGAAAAAGCACGGCGGTCAATTGCAAGCTCTCCCGCCGCCCCCAGCGGTCCGCAGGGAGGCTGGCCAATAAAGAGCCTGCCACGGTACCCCACAGGGCTATCGAGACAGTCAAGCCTAGGGCGGCAGGCGAAAGCCCGAATAGCTGCCGCAGTGCGCTGGTGGTACCGGCAATAACGGCCGTATCGAACCCGAACAGCAGACCCCCAAGCGCGGCGACTAAGGTGGCGCGTACCAAAGTTTTGGTCAAGGCCATAGACAATCCTCACGAAGGCATCAGGTCATGGAGCGATCCCGGCAACGCGGAGCTTGGACTGAAGACTGAAATTCCTGGCTGGTTCTCGTCTTGGCTAGCTCTCCTGCATCCGGAGTCCGCCTCATGGATTCACCAGCCCGTAACGGATCGCATAACGGACTAGGGTGGCAATGGATCGGGCGCCAAGCTGGCTCATAATACAGCGCTTGTGGAACTCGACCGTTTTGACCGAGAGATTCAATTGCTCCGCAATTTCCCGAGCCGTGCGCCCTTCTGCGATCAGGCGCAACACCTCGCGTTGGCGGGGCGTGAGCCGCGCTGGCGAGTTTCCCCGCTCCATCAATTCCTGCGGTTCGTCCAGACCCTCCAGCACATCCTGGGCGATCAATGGGCTGATATATCGTTCACCGGCTAGGACGCGCTCAATCGCAATCGTCAGCTCGTCCGGTGCGGAGCGCTTCAGCAGGTAGCCTTGTGCCCCGGTGCGTAGCGCTGCAATGACTAGCTTCGGATCCGAATGCATCGACAAGATCACCACCTTCGTCTCCGGGACTTTAACCCGCAACCGGCGCGTGGCCTCCAAGCCGTTGAGCTTGGGCATCGATATGTCCACCAGGGCCACATCAGGCCGAAACTCTTCTGCGCGCGCGAGTAATTCCTCACCGTTTTCGGCGATGCCCACTACGCAGAAATCCCGCTCAAGCAAGTTCCGTAAACCCTCGGAAACGATGCGGTGATCTTCCGCGATCAGGATTCGAGCCTTTCGCATGTCCGCTCCTTATCGATTGGCACCAGAACTTGAAGTAACGTACCTTCACCGGGACGGGAGCGGATCCAAAGCCGCCCACCCACCAGGCGCACTCGTTCCTCCATACTGATTAACCCGAGCCCTCGCCGGAAGGATTCGGAGGTGGGGTCAAAGCCAATACCGTCATCGAAGATCTGCAGGAGCAGCCGGCGGCGCTTGCGGGCGAGTCGAACCAGGATGGTTTGAGGCCGGCCGTGGCGAGTGGCGTTGCGGAGAGCTTCTTGTGTGACGCGGTAAAGACACAGGGCGATCGGTTCAGGAACTTCGTCGGGCACGTCCTCGGCGAGGAAGTCAATGGTCAGTCGCGCCCTACGCGAATACTCGCGACACTCCAGTTCTAAGGCCGTCTTCAACCCTAGTTCATCCAAGATCGAGGGGTGTAAGCGGTAAGCCAGGTTGCGAAGCGCGTCGGATAGCTGCCGGATTTCCTCCTGCAACCCTTCGAGCTCTGTGGAAGTTGGAGGAGTCTGGCTGCGGATCATGCGAGCTAGTTCCAGGTTCAGTCCGGTCAAACGCTGGGTGATATCATCGTGAAGCTCCCGAGCGACGATGCGGCCCAGTTCCTCTTCCTGACGCATGAGCCGGTGGGTCAGTCTACGCAGCTCGTCCCGGGTGCGCTCTAAGAGTTCCTGGTGATGTCGGAGCCTGTCTTCGAGCTCCCGCTGCTCGGTGACATCTTGGGTTGTCCCCACGACTGCCACCACAGCACCGTCCGGGCCTCGCTCGAAAATGGTCGCTTGGCTGTGAAGCCACCGCCAAGCGCCGTCTCGCCGCTGCATCCGGAAGTCGAATGAGACAACCGTACCGTCGGCCGCGTTTCGCAGCGAGTAAAGGATGGTTCGGACCGCCGGGATGTCGTCTGGGTGGCAACGGTCCATGATGCCTGCCCCCATGGCCATGCACTCTTCGGGGCTGAAACCGAGGACGCGTCTCGACCCTTCGCTGACGAACAGGAACCGGCGCTCGGTCAGATGGAACACATAGGCGTAGCCCGGGGCGGTGTCGAGGACTTTTCGAAAGAATCGTTGGCTTTGAACCAGTTCCTGTGGCGGAGGGCATTCCTGCTGTACGTGGGGAATGAGAAGTAGTAGCGCGCTATGCGAGCCTACCAAAGGCAGGCGCCAGGCCTGAATCTCCACGGGTACATAACCACCGCTTTGGTGCCGCAACCGGATCCATTGGTGGGCTAGACACCCTGGGTTTACGTTCACCTGCTGGAGCAAGGCTACCCAGCGCAAGGAGTCCTCCGGGTGTAACCACTCCGCCAGTGGTCGCCCTACCAAAACCCTCGGGTCCCAACCCAGAAGCTCAGCCACGTTCGGAGACACGAATTGGCAGGCGCCATCGGGCCGAACCAAGCACAGGCTGAGCGGAAAGGCGCCGGAAAGCATGGAGGGGCTACCAAGGGTAGAGGAGATTTCCAAAGTCGAATGCGCATCGACCAACTCGCTCCGTTGCTCGCTCATCACCTCGCCCCCTGCCCCACGTTGTTGTCTCTGGTCCAACGCGCCTATATTCGTTTACAACATTTCCACGCGCCGTTCCAAATCCGCCAAGCTTTCCACTCTTCCATCGGTATTTCTTGGCTGGGACATAATGAGTCGCAGATGGAGTTCGTTGCCCAGCTGAAGGCGGCCGTCGATATCGTCTCGGTCGTCGGGCAATACGTGCGGCTGAAGAAGGTGGGACAGCGCTACGTAGGGCTATGCCCGTTCCACAGCGAGCGAACGCCGTCGTTTAACGTCCATCCGGCTCATCAGTTCTACAAATGCTTCGGCTGCGGCGCCGGCGGGGACGTCATCAAGTTTGTCATGGAAATCGAGGGGCTCACCTTCTGGGAAGCCGTGCGTCTACTGGCCGAGCGCCATGGCATACCGTTACCTAAAAGTGGGCTGGGGTCGGATCCCGAAGGCCAGCATCGCAATCGGCTCTACGAACTTCACGCAGAGGCGGCCGCTTTTTTCGAACGCAATCTCTGGACACCTGGTGCCCAGCGGGCCCGGGAGTACTTGGCCCGACGAGGGATCGACGAAGCGACCGCCAGGGAATTCGGTCTGGGGTACGCACCGGAAGGGGCTACAGACCTAGTCGTTTATCTGACCCGGCGTGGGTACACGCAGGACGAGTTGCTTGCTGCAGGTTTGGCACTGGTCCGGCCGGGCTCACCGGGGCTGGTGGATCGATTTCGCGGGCGGCTGATCTACCCCATCCATAACGAGACAGGGCGCGTAGTGGCCTTTGCCGGTCGCGCTCTCGATCCGGAGCAGGAACCGAAGTACCTGAACTCTCCGGAGACGTTGATTTACCACAAGACGAACCTGCTGTATAACCTCCACCGGGCACGGCAAGCCATACGTCGGGAGCAGCGTGTGATTCTGGTCGAGGGGTATATGGACGTCATCGGCCTCCACCAGGCCGGTGTGATGGAGGTGGTAGCCAGTTGCGGCACGGCGTTGACGGCGCAGCAAGCTCGCCTGCTGCATCGCCACGCCGATATGGTGATCGTTAACTTTGACCCGGACCCAGCAGGAGTAGCTGCGACTGAACGGTCCATCCAACTGCTACTCGAGGAGGGCCTCTACGTCCGAATCCTGGAGCTCGAGGATGGGTTGGATCCGGACGAGTATGTGAGAGCACATGGCTCGGACCACTACCGACGCCGCCTGCAAGGGGCGCCGCACTACTTCCATTGGTTGGCGCAAAAAGTTCGTACTCGCCCCAACGCACACACTCTCCAGGGACGGCTGACTGGCTTTCGGGAACTGCTGCTGCCAGCTCTACAACGCATGCCGGATCGAGTGGCTCGAGCAAGCGTATTGCACGAAATCGCGGAGTTTCTGCATGTGCCACTGGACGTGTTGGCTCGCGAGATGCGACGCCTGGATCGCGCGAAGTCTCAGAACGAGCCTAGTGCCTCCGCGCCACAGCTCGACCCGAAGGAGAAGTTGCTGGTCAATTTGGTCCTGCGGGAACCGTCGGTACGGGCCGAGTTACTAGGGCGACTCGAAGCGCTAGAATACGCGCGTGGCTGGGTGACCTGGCCATTGCTTGAAAAGATGATCGTTCTTCAACGGGCGCAGCCCGAGTGGGGCTTTTCCGAGCTGGAGGGCCGGCTCGACCAAGCGACTAGGGCACTCCTCGAACGGGTGGCTCTCGCCGATGAGATGATTGAACCGGAACACGCTCTCGCGCAAGCCCGGGCTTTTATCGATGTGCTGGACCGCCAGCAGCGTCGAGAGCGGATCATAGCGCTGAAGCGACGGATCGAGGAAGCCGAGCGGGCAGGGCGGTGCGAGGAGGCTTTACTGCTGGTTGAGGAACTGGCGAAGCTGGAAAAAGGGACGTGATGTGCCTTCCAAGGCGCTGTAGTACAATCCTAAGGACGGAACCTGTCCACGGGGGCCAGGGGATCTCGTGACGAACGACAAGGAGACGCGGCTCAGGGAGTTGTTGGAGGAGGGCCGGGAAAAAGGCTACGTCCTTTACGACGACCTCAACGAGCTCCTACCCGATGAGCTTGTCGAGACAGGCGAGCTCGACCAAGTCCTCGCTGATCTGGACCGGGCTGGTATCGAGATCCTCGAAGAACACCCCGAGTTCCCTGAGGGCGAGGTCGGCGAGGAGATCGATTACGAGGCGGAGCGGGTCAACGATCCGGTGCGCTTGTACCTCCGGGAGATGGGCACCGTGCCCTTGCTCACCCGTGAGGGAGAGATCGAGCTGGCCAAGCGCATCGAACGAGGACGGAATATGGTCCTACGGGCGCTGTCCCGGTGCCCGATTGTGATCCGGCGACTGCTGGAGCTTTACCAGGAGGGCGAAGCTGACCGTGCACGCCTGCGGGATGTGTTGAACTTCCCCGAGCACGCGAGTGGTGAATCGCATGCGCAGCCACTGGAACGCTGGAAGCAGAACCTGCCGAAGATCGACCGCTTATATCGGAAGGCTCAGCAATTACGCCAGCGGTTGTTCGCCACCTCGCCAGTCATGAAACCGAAGCAACACCTGCACTTGCGGTTCCAGCTCGGTCGCACTATGATCGCCATGGCCCGGCTAGTGCGCGAGCTGGATTTGAACCCGGGCTTCTTGGAGAAGTGTTCTCGCGAAGTCCGGCAAAATGTGGAGGCTTTCAAGTCACTGGAAGCCGAGATCGCCAGCTGCCAGCGTGCCTTAGAAGATTCTTCGCTGACGGTGACCAAAGCCCGGGAGCTTCGTAAGCAACTGCGCCAGCTGAATCAGAAGTTGCTTCACCTCGAAGCCGAACTAGGCACGACTGCTGCGGAGTTGCGGCGGACCGCCCGCCTGGTAGAGGAGGGGTATAAGATTGCAGACACCGCTCGCAAGCAGCTTGTGGAGGCAAACCTCCGCCTGGTGGTGTCCATTGCGAAGCGGTATGTGAACCGAGGCTTACATTTCCTGGATTTGATCCAGGAAGGCAACATCGGGCTTATGAAGGCGGTCGAGAAGTTCGACTACCGCCGGGGTTACAAGTTTTCCACGTACGCTACCTGGTGGGTGCGCCAGGCGATCACGCGTGCGGTGGCGGACCAGGCTCGCACAATCCGTATTCCGGTACACATGATCGAGACCATCAATAAGCTGGCCCGCATCCAACGGATGCTGCAGCAGCAGCTGGGCCGTGATCCTACCGTCGAGGAACTGGCCGAGCAAATGAACATGCCGCCGTCCAAGGTGCGCAAGATCTTGCGCCTGGCCCAGGAGCCGATCTCGTTAGAAACCACTGTGGGCGAGGGTGAGGAATCGCACCTGGGCGACTTCATCGTGGATAAACAGGTGATTTCCCCGGCCGAGGCGGTCGTCAAGCTTAGCCTCAAGGAAGAGACTGCCGAGGTGCTAAAGACGTTGAGCCCGCGTGAAGAAAAGGTGCTTCGCCTGCGCTTTGGCTTGCAGGGCGACGGCGAGCACACACTGGAAGAGCTGGGCCAGTATTTCGCCGTCACGCGTGAGCGTATTCGGCAGATCGAGGCCAAGGCCTTGCGCAAGCTACGTCATCCGAGCCGGAGCCACCGGTTGAGGATCTTCCTTGATTCCGTTGGCGATTGAGCCTATAGGCTAAAGGGCTTCTAGTTGGTAGCGGCGGGATTTCGGTGCGTGGGACGGTAGTAGAGCTCCACCAGCTCCAGTATCGATGCAGGCACCAGGTGGTGCCAGGGTTCTCCACGACTGATTCGTTCCCGAACCGCTGTAGCCGAAACATCCGAGTAGTCACTGGGCAGGTGTAGCTTTCGAATTCGGTGCGCGTACTCAGCAGGTGGTTCGTAGCTGCCACCCCGGTCTGCGACCAACAGGCCGAACTCCTCAAGCATCCGGTGCACGGTTGAGGGATCGTCGTAGCGCCAGGTGAGAACGCGGATAGCGGCATCTTGACCGCATACGAACCACAACTCCACAGCCTCACCATAATGCGGGCGGCACTCGCGGGCGATCTCCAGAAACAGTCCTCCGTTGCTAGAACCCACTGAGAAGTGAGGCTCGTCCTCGGTGGCCCGGAGCAACATCTCGAGCCTCTGGTCGAATCCCACGCCGCTGTAATCCTTGTGAGGGAATTGCCGAGGCAGAACGAACAGTACTTCGTCGACGTGATCAAGAGCTGCCTTTGCTAGCGCCAGGTGGGCAATGGTTGGCGGATGGAAGGTACCGGCAAGGATACCCAGTCGTTGCGGGTTCACAGCAGACTTCTTGTGAATCTCCATCTGGACGTGCTCCTGATCCTATTGTGCCGGTGCACGCAAGGTCGCACCGGCGCGCGACCGCAGACCAAGGAATTCCCACCGGCTGATAGAATTGCCGATATGGCGGACAAGATGGTAGTCACGTTCGGTGAGATCATGCTCCGGCTGGCTCCGCCGGAGTTCGACCGGTTCCTGCAACGCCCTGTGCTCGAAGCCACCTGGGGCGGGGGAGAGGCGAATGTCGCCGTAGCGCTGGGCGGTTTCGGTGTCCCAGCGCGCTACGTGACGGTGCTGCCTCCCAACAACCCTCTGGCGGATGCATTCATCGGTGAGCTGCGCCGGTTTAACGTGGATCCCTCGGCGATCGTGCGGAAGCCAGGGCGCCTTGGCATCTACTTCGTCGAGAAGGGTGCGAACCAGCGACCTTCGAAGGTGGTCTACGACCGGGACTACAGCGCCATCGCCCTAGCCAAGCCTGGAGACATCGACTGGAACAAAGCGTTCGACGGGGCTACGTGGTTCCACATCACGGGCATTACCCCAGCCATCAGCCAGGGAGCGGCTGAGCTAGCTCTCGAGGGCATGCGAGTGGCCAAGGAGAAGGGCTTGACCGTTTCCTGTGATTTGAACTACAGGGCTAAGCTCTGGCGGTGGGGCAAAACTGCCCAGGAGGTGATGACCGAGCTATTCCGCTATGCCGACGTGGGCATCGCGAATGAAGAGGATTGCCAGAAGTCCCTCGGTATCCAAGTGGACGTCGATGTAGAGTCGGGCAAGCTGGAAATCGAACAATATAAGCTGCTCACGGAGAAGGTCTTGAATGCCTTCCCCAACTTGAAGATCATGGCCATCACTTTGCGGGAGTCTTATAGCGCCTCCCACAATGGCTGGTCGGCCTGCCTGAACAACCGCCAAGAATTCCTCGTCAGTCAGCGCTACGACATCACCCACATCGTCGACCGGGTCGGCTCCGGAGATTGCTTCGCGGCTGGTTTAATCTATGGCTTGTTGAACCTGCCGACCCACCGCGACGCCTTGGAGTTCGCTGTAGCGGCTTCGTGCCTGAAGCACTCTATCTCCGGCGACTTTGCGCGCTTGACGGTCGACGAAGTGATGGCCCTGGTCAAAGGCGGCGGATCGGGTCGCGTGCAACGGTAAGTTTGTTCTCACAAAGGCGGAGTGCGGCTGCTCGCGCGGGGCACTCCGCCTAGAGTGAGAATGAACCTGCGGTGCCGGCGTAGACACCTGCTGCACCGTGTCGGCAGGAAACCGACCAGGATCCAGAGTAGGTCCAAAGGGGAACGCACCCGCGAAACGAACAGCGGTCCTCCACCGCACAGAGGGCAGGGCACGTCCACTAGCGGCCGTAGATTTCCACCCCCGCTTGACCGCGACACGTCGACGCTCCGGTGGCTTTGATCGGTGACAAAGAATCCCATTCATTAGTGCCGGAGCCGCTCGCTCGATCTCGCTCGGAGGAATCAGCGGACTCAGATCGCGTCCAGAAGCACCCACAATCTTTTAGCCATCCCGTTTGACTCACACCGCAGCTTCACTGGACATCGGGGAGGTCGTACTCGCCCAGCTCCAAGGGGTATCGCCCGTATTGCCGCACTAGGCGAACAACGTAATCGTAGCTCTCACCCGACACATTACTCGGTACAGAGTGGTCCGACTGGAAGATGTACCCCCCACCCTTGGCCGCATTCAGTTTTGTCAATACCACCCGGCGAAGCTCGTCTTTGTCCCCTCGAGCCCACACGCGCACATCCATGTTGCCGCAGAATGCCAGCCGATGACCGTAGCGCCTGCGCAGTTCCACCACGTC
>JAUQPO010000003.1:20167-36675 GCA_030550335.1 Acidobacteriota bacterium | reverse complement strand
CCATGGGCGCCACTCCGTACTCGGCTATTCGCGCTGGCGACTGGCGGCTGATCGAGTTCTTTGAAGACGGGCACGCAGAACTCTACAACCTACGCCAGGATATAGGCGAGACCCGTGACCTCAGCCAGCAGTATCCCGATAAAGTGAAGGAGTTACGGAGCAAGCTCCAAGCCTGGCGAAGGGCTGTAGGCGCCCAGTTGCCCACGCCGAATCCCCAACACGACCCGAAACGCGCCAGTGAGCTGGCACGTTAAACGGTGGGCCTCGACGAAGCGGTAGTCTTTGCCTCTGCTCAATCTTCGCCGGGTAATCTTAGCCCCTAAGGCAGACGATCACCGGCTCTGGGCCCTCCATGGTTAAACATTTGCGTCGCGGGCCTGTAAGTCGACCGACACTCTGCCGATCCGACAGCTTGGGATGTGGCAACTGTTTGGCCCAGCGCTTCTCGCCGTGGTCGCCTCAGTCCTACTGTGGTGGTGGATCACCAAGCCCAGCCGCTGAGCGGGGATCCCACGTGGATTAGCAACCTTCCCTTCGGACTTGACTGCCGGAGCCGATGCCCGCACTGGGAGTACTCGTCACAGCCTTCTAACCGATCGAGCACAGTCTAAGTGCTCTACCAGTCACGCCCCAACCGGCATAACCGCCAGCGGGCTCCCACGCTACACAATAGTGGCTCCGCTGAGCGACTACAGTGGAACCGTCATCTCGGAGCTCCGGCAGCATGGTCTAGCCAGGCGCTTGCACACCGCCATGCGGTCGAAGCGTAGTTTCAGTAGATCGTTGCCCCGGGTTTACACTCCACAATTGCAGCTTTTGTACACAGGAATTGAGGAACGCCCGGCGCTATGCGAGTCCTCTCCGACGATCGGCAGCCCGCGATCATCGTTTTCTCAGGACCAGCCTGTTCTGGGAAATCCACGGTGGCGTGCCTGCTTAGCGAACGCATTGGTGCCGTTCACCTTGAAATGGACGCCGTGCGAGAACGCCTGCTGCCGGGTGCAGCCCACACCCGCGCGGATCGGGAAGTAGCCCTGCGAGCTATGCTTTGGGCAGCGGAACTACTCATCCGCCACGGCGTCAGCGTGATTCTCGACGCTCAGTACCGCCGCGAGGAAGACCGGCAGGCAGTTCGGGAGCTGGGCGAACGGCTGGGCTGTCGGGTCAGGTTAGTCGAATGGGCGGTCTCGGAAGCCGAAGCCGTCCGGCGGTTCCAAAGCAGGCTGCCGGATCCTGTGCGGAAGGATCTGACGGAAGACGCAGTGCGGGAGGGAGCGCGTTCGTTCCCGTACAGCTACGAAGGTCTGTTCGTTGACACCACAGGGCTGCCATTAGAACAAGCCGTAGAAATCGTCGAGCACTATTTGCGGTCTGGCTCCCGGGCACCGCAAGCATTACACCGGCATATTGCCACCAGGGATTGAATTCAGACGTGCTGTGGGCGGACGCGCTGCAGAGCTCCGCGAGGCCTCGGGCACCGGAACTGGGGACCGACGCCCGCGACCTGCCTTCACAAAATAGCCTGCTCCTCCCCACGGCGGCCTCAATCCGCCGGGACGAACTTGACGCAAACCGGCGCACCCAGCTTCAACTCCTGACCAGTCTCTTGAAGTCGCCCACTGTCGGGGTCGATCCGGAAGACCACCACGTTGTTACTGTTCTGATTGGCCACCACCAGCCACCGCCCGGAGGGATCGAGATTGAAGTTGCGCGGGAAGTTGCCACGTGTGGGAACATGCTGGATCAACTCCAGTGAACCATCCCCCCTGATCCGGAACACCGCCAAGCTGTCGTGTCCTCGGTTTGAGCCGTAAAGCGTCCTTCCCCGTGGGTGGACCAAAACCTCTGCCGTGTAGTTCGTGCCGGTGAAGTCCGCAGGCAAGGTCCCTACGGTCTGAAGCTCACGGAAGGCACCGCGTTTGGCATCGTAGGCGAACGCGGTGATCGTGTTAGCCAACTCATTGATCACGTATGCATAACGGCCTGATGGGTGAAAGGTGAAGTGCCTCGGTCCGGAGCCCGGCTTGAGGGCGACGAATGGCGGATCGTTCGGCTCGATGATGCCCCGTTTTGCATCGAAGCGGTAGACCATCAAGCGATCGATGCCCAGATCAGCAACGACCAGGAATCGATTATCGGGCGAAAAATTGACGGAATGGGCATGCGGGCCTTCCTGACGTTTCGGGTGCACGCTTGATCCCTGGTGTTGGTAAAAGCCTGTCGCCTCACCCAACGACCCATCCTCGCGAATGGGCAGGACGGCTACGCTCCCGCTGCCGTAATTGGCCACGGCCAGGTAACGACCGGTGCGATCCACTTGTACATGGCAAGGGCCTGTACCCTTCGAAGACACACGGTTCAGGAAGATCAGCTTGCCCGTAGCTCGGTCGATGCGGAACGCACTTACCGCTCCGCCTTTTTCTGCCTGCCCGTACATCTCGCCGACGGCGTAAAGCAATTGGCCGTTAGGGTGGATGGCGAGGAAGGAAGGGTTAGGCGTTTCCGCTGCCAACTCCAGTGGGCCCAACTGTCCAGTAGCCCCGTCGAAACGAGCAACGTAGATCCCCTTGCTCTCCGCACGCGTGTAGGTCCCGAAATAGACCCAGTAACGCTGGGCAGAGGGAGCACCGAGAGCTTCGCTCAACAAGGTGGCCAATGCAGCGTAAAACGAGACGACCTTCAGCATGTTCCTATCAAAGCGAAAGGCGGGAACGATTGCAACTGAGGGGTAAAGAGTCGAGGAGCTTGAGGGTGCCTGTGTAGGCTGGGCACGGCGAATCCCGCAACCTGTCCTGTCCAAACGTCGGCTTCGAGACGCCGGCGTAGACCCACCAGGCCAGGTTCTGGACCGACTGGGAAGCCATCACTTTTCTTTCAAAGGCTGGGACGCCCCCACGCTCGGATATCAAGATTCCCTGGCGAGCCGCCGATAGCAGTGCCAGGAGTTCCTCGCCGACTGGAACGGAGCGGAACGTCCAGACGAGGATCCCATGCACATCTTGCTGGTCGAAGACAACCCGGGCGACGCACTGCTGGTACGGGAAGCTCTGAGCGACGCTGACGATGTGACGGTTCGCACAGCGGGAAGCTTGCTGGAAGCCTTGGATGCGCTGGCGGAAGAGTCCTACGACGTGGTGTTGCTCGACCTGGACCTGCCCGATTCCACCGGGCTGTCTAGCTTCGAAGCGTTGCGCACGCTGGTGCCAGACGTGCCGGTGGTCATATTCACCGGCCAGGACAGCGACCTCACGGCTGTGGCGGCGGTTGAGGCGGGCGCAGAAGACTATGTCATCAAAGGACAGTGGAATGGCGACAGCTTGCTCAGAGCCTTGCGCTATGCTCTGGCGCGTCACCGTCGCCGGCCGGGTTCCCAAGCTCCCGCCCAACAGGGCCGGGTGATCGGGGTCATTGGGGCAAAGGGCGGGACTGGCGCCACGACCTTCGCTTGCCACTTAGCGGCGGAACTGTACGCCCACGTCCAGCGGCCCGTATTGCTGCTGGACGCTGATCTGGAGCTCGGCTGCGCCGCATTCCTCTTGAAAGCACGAGTGCACGCCAGCCTGCTCGACGCAGCGGACCAGCTCTACCGCCTGGCGCCCGAGTCTTGGCAATCCCTCGTGGCCCGCACAACCGAGGGCTTCGACCTGCTGGCCTCACCGTCATCATGCGGGGTAGGCTTCGAACGAAGCACCAACCGGATCGTGCACGTCGTTCGATTCGCTAGTCGCTTCTACAACTGGGTCATAGTCGACCTAGGGCGACCCGATGCTCGAGCTGCCAGTCTCGTCCCCGTCTGCCAACAACTGTATCTCGTGACTCGCAGTGGCTACCTAGAGCTGCATCGCACGGCAGAGTTTCTGGAGCGATGGCGTGCCCACAACACAGCAGCCTGTCCCATCGAGGTTGTCTACTGCCATGGGAGCCGGGCGGAACCAGGCCCGCGCGTTCTCACGAAGCTGATTCAGGCACCGTTGGCTGCTGAGTTGCCCTTTTGCGCCAAAGAACTGAACGCTGCCGTCGCCGCAGGTACGCTGTTGGGGCCGACGTCTGCTTACCGCAAGGCCATCCGGGGATTAGTCGACCGTTTGGTCCACGCCACTGCGTCGTCGACCGCACAGCTCAGTGGTTCGCTGAATCCCTGCGTGGAGGTGACCGGTTAGGAGGAAGAGTTGGAAGGTACAGGCTGGATCGACCTATGTTTCGGGACTTAATAATATTGCTGGTGGAAGACAATCCTGGCGACGCTGCACTGGTGCGCCATTTGTTGGAGGATGCCGCACCTGGGCACGTGCGCGTGGATTGGGTAGAGGGCTTGGAACCAGCCATTGAACAGCTAAACCGGCACCACTACGACACTGTCTTGCTCGATCTCACTCTGCCAGAGTCCCAAGGGTTAGAAACCTTCCTGCGCCTGCGCGCCCATGTATGCGAAACACCCATCATCGTCCTCACCGGCAACGAAGATCCGAAGCTCCCTATCGCAGCGGTGCGGGCAGGCGCGGAAGACTACCTGTGGAAGGATCGCATCACGGGAGAATCGCTTTTGCGCGCCATACTGTTCGCCCGGGAGCGCAGCGTCCGCCGGGTCGCGGAACGGGCGGAGCGGACCCGCAGTGCGAGCCGCCGTTCTCCTGTACTGGCGTTCCTTGGTGCCAAAGGAGGTCTGGGGACGACTACCACGGCAGTTCAGACGGCTTGGGCGTTCACTCAGGCGGGGGTGAACGTGATCCTCGCGGAAATTCGGGGAACCGTCGGCACCATGGTGGATCACTTCCGCGAGCCACCATCGCAACGGAACGTAAGCACGTTGTGGTCGTTACCCCCCGAGAAGATTGACGCTTCAACGATTGAACCCCTGCTGGTGCCGGTGGACCACAAGCTGCGACTCCTGCTCGGACCGCAAACGGCCCGTGAAATACGCGTCCCACCGGAATCGGCAGTCCACAGCGTGATCCAGCACCTGCGCGAGCTCGCGGAGCTGGTCGTGGTGGATCTCCCTGCCGAACCTTCCCTGCTCCACCGACCGGTCCTCCGCAATGCGACCTTCCTCGGCCTGGTGGTCGACCGCGAACCGGGAACGTTGCGCGCAGCTCAGGTATGGTTGGAGCAGATCCGACTATGGAACGTGAGCACGCGAGTAGGCACGATCGTAGTCAGTCGAGTGCCGCTGAGTGCCCCGCTCGATCCAGCGGTGATCGGCCATCAACTCCATCAACCTCTGACCGCTGTAATTCCCCCAGGGCCGGATCACTGCCTGGCAACACGGCTGAAGGGAAGCCCCCTGTTCAAGCTCTACCCCGATAGCTTGATTGCAGAGAGCTTCCTCCAGCTAGCCCGTGTCCTCGGCCAGCAAGTGGGCCTCACGCAGTGTGTCGCTTGACGGGGACGACCTTGAGGTGGGGCCTTCAGCTGAGCGAGCTGAGACGACCAAACCCTGGGCGAAGTCCTGCGGTTGGCCACTCGCCACAACCGCACTGGGCTGCTTCAGCACGCTACAGTGAAAAAGAATCCGGAGGCGTCGCTCGGGTTTGACGCCATCGCCGGGAAAAAACTTAAGCCAATCCCAAATGGGTGTCCTCGAAGGAAAGATTGACCTACACGTGCATGCTGGTCCGGACGTCCGTGACCGCAAGCTGACGGCGGTTCAGCTGGTGCGAAAGGCAGCTCAAGCTGGAATGCGAGCCCTGTTGCTCAAGAACCATCACACGTCCACGGTTCTGGCGGCCGCAGCGATCCAGGAGCAAGTCCAGGACATTAACGTTTTCGGAGGTTTGGCCTTGAATGAGTCCGTCGGGGGACTCAACCCAGCGGCCGTGGAGGCAGCTTTGCGGATGGGCGCGGCCGAGATCTGGTTCCCCACACTGAGTGCAGAAAACCAACGGCGAGCCCATGGACACCCCGGTAGTGGTATCAGGGTTTCCGAGGATGACGGCAGGCTAAAGCCGGAAGTCCATGAGATAATCCGGCTCGTAGCCGAAGCGGATGCAATCCTCGGCACTGGACACTTGTCGCCCCAAGAAATCCTCAAAGTGGTGGCGGAAGCGCACCGAGCTGGAGTCCGCCGAATCCTGGTCACCCATCCGGAGATTACTTTCATCCGGCTTCCCGTAGAAGTGCAGCAAGAACTCGCGCAGCTAGGGGTGCTCTTCGAGCGCTGCTACGTACGGCCTCCGCTATTTTCTGCCGACTGGGATGAGCTGGCGCGAATCATTCGCCAAGTGGGCGTCAAGAGCACCGTTTTGGCCACCGACCTGGGCCAACCCGAAAACCCAGACCCCATTACCGGGTACAAAGAGATGTTGGAGCAGCTCCACCGTCGGGGCTTTAATTGGGAGGAGCTGGAAATAATGACCCGGCTGAACCCCGCACAGCTATTGGGCTTGGACTGAGCCCTGATGGGAGAGCGACTCGCTACCAGCTAGCCTGGCCGTGGACCTCAGATCCAAGCCTCATTGGACAGCGAGGAAACGAGCGTCCAGGTGGGAACTCATTCTCAATTGCTCGCCGCAGCAGCCACAGCAGCCGAGATGGCACTGGCCCCAGCCACTAGTAAGCCCACTACCCACCACCGGCACCCACTGCGGCTAGCGCGTGTACTGCTCCCGGGTTTGCCCACGTTCGTTTGCTTGATCACTGCGGTGCCCACCTTCAAGCCCTGCCTTGCAGTAACCCTGATTTCGAACGAGCCCGCTTGATCGTTAGGTGCGTACCCTTCAACAGTGGCCCTCCCGTCGGAACCGGTACGCACCGTTTGCGTACGAAGCCAACCGTGGAACGTGCCGCTCGGACCTTCCCACGGCAGCTGGAACACCACTTCTGCCCCCGCCACAGGATTGCCCGCTTCGTCTCGGACTTCTACGACCGGAGCCACGGCCTTGCCGGAGCGCAAATCGTTGCGGGCATCTTGCCCCTCAATCACCACCACCTGGAGAGTTCCAGCTTCCTGTTTCTCTTTCGCTGGAGCACCAGCGGGGGGTTGAGGGACCTGAACCGGCTGCTGAGCAAAACCCATCCACGCGAGCGAAGCGCTCAACCAACACACCAACCACTTTCGCAGCAACACTGCCTCCTTCTCCTTTTTCAGGTACGGTTCTTAGCGCGCTACACAACAATGACGCTGGGCGCTGGCTGACGTGTTACGTCTCCGTCACTCAGCCGGTGTCAGCCCCGCCGGGGGCCGGGCACACAGGCTTCAAGCACGGATCTTTTCGAGCTCGGGCTTCATCAGGTTGACCAGCTCTTGGACCGCCGCCGCACTCTTGTGCAACGCCGCGCGCTCCTCATCCGTGAGCTTGATCTCGTAGATCTGCTCCACGCCCGCCGCTCCGAGCTTCACCGGCACTCCGACGAACAGACCATGAATGCCGTATTCGCCTTCTAAGTAGACCGAGCACGGTAAAACCTTCTTCTTGTCCTTGAGGATCGACTCGACCATCTCTACCGTTGCGGCGGCTGGCGCATAATAAGCGCTACCCGTCTTAAGGTACTTCACGATCTCACCGCCCCCGAATCGCGTTCGCTCGACAATCCTGTCGATGGTTGCCTGATCCAACAAGTCCGTAATCGGGATGCCGGCCACGCTCGTGTACCGCACTAGGGGGACCATCTGGTCGCCATGCCCACCGAGCACGAAAGCCACGACGCTTTCGACCGACACGTTCAATGCCTCGGCCAGGAAGGCACGGAATCGCGCCGTATCGAGCACGCCGGCCATACCCATGACCCTCTGTTTGGGAAAACCACTGACGGTGAGAGCTACGTGACACATCGCGTCGAGAGGGTTGGTGACCACGATGAGGATGCAGTTCGGCGAGTATTTGACGGCTTGCTCAGTTGTGGACTTAACAATCTCGAAGTTCTTCCACAGCAGGTCGTCCCGGCTCATGCCCGGCTTACGAGGGAAACCCGCTGTGATGATGACTACGTCCGAGTTGGCTGTCTCTGCGTAATCGTTGGCACCGACGACGCGAACGTCCGTTCCCTCGATCGGGCACGACTGCAGGATATCCAACCCCTTGCCCTGCGGGATGCCTTCCAAGACGTCGACCAAAACCACATCGCCCAGTTCCTTCTGGGCCAGCCGCACGGCACAGCTAGCACCGACGTTACCCGCACCGATGACGGTAATCTTTTTCCGCATGACGCCTATCCTCCTGCTGGATCAATCCATGTGATCGATAATCGCCTGGCCAAACTCACGCGTCCCGACCAACGTAGCCCCCTCCATTTGCCGGTGGAGATCGTAGGTGACGATTTTGTCGCGGATCGCGCCCGTGATCCCTTTTTCGATCAAATCAGCGACTTCGTGCCACCCCATGAACCGGAACATTAAGGCTCCGGAAAGGATCACGCTGGAAGGATTCACCATGTTCTTGTCCGCATACTTAGGCGCTGTGCCATGCGTCGCTTCGAAGACTCCATGCTCATCGCCGATGTTGGCACCCGGCGCCATGCCCAATCCGCCCACCTGCGCGGCACAAGCATCCGATAAGTAATCGCCGTTGAGGTTCATAGTGGCGATGACATCGTACTCGTCAGGACGGAGCAGTATTTGCTGGAACATCGCATCTGCGATCCGATCCTTGATAACGATCTTGCTGTCGGGGGGCGGGCCGGTCAACTCGGACTCGGGAATGGTCACATCGCCAAACTCTTCGCGGGCCACCTGATATCCCCAGTCGCGGAACGCGCCCTCGGTGTACTTCATGATGTTGCCTTTATGGACGAGCGTGACGCTCCGGCGTCCGTTCTCGATCGCGTAACGGATGGCTCGCCGCACCAGGCGCTTGGAGGCGAACTCACTGATAGGCTTGACACCGAGGCCCGAGTCCGGCCGTACGCGCACACCCATCTCACGCTCCAGAAACTCGATGACTTTCTTGACCTCTGGGGTTCCCTGCCGCCACTCGATGCCGGCGTACACATCCTCAGTGTTTTCGCGGAAAATGACCACGTCGAGTTTCTCCGGGTTTTTCATGGGAGAGGGGACTCCGGGGTAATAGCGCACCGGACGCAGGCACACGTACAGGTCCAGTACCTGCCGCAACGTCACGTTCAAGCTCCGGAATCCACCACCCACGGGGGTCGTCAGTGGGCCCTTGATCGCGATGCGATACTTTCGAATAGCCTCGATGGTGTCTTGAGGAAGCCAGTCGCCGAACTTGTTGTACGCCTTCTCACCAGCGAAGACTTCGTACCAGACCACCCGCCGGTGGCCGTTGTAGGCTTTCTCAACAGCGGCGTTGAAAACTTGGTAAGCCGCGGCCCAAATATCACGGCCAGTTCCGTCGCCCTCGATGAACAAGACAATGGGTCGGTCGGGCACAATGAACCTACCGTTTTCGACCCGGATGGGTTCACCATCGCTCGGTACAGGAATCCCATTGAAGACGTCCATAATGTTTTCTTCCCTCCGTGATGAGACCGATGTGGAGCCACCCGGTCCAGCTCTGGCGGCTCCGCTGATGGACCACGTCGACCATGCTACCAAGCCTCAAATGAGCAAGCTGCGCCCGGAGCTTACCGGGGCGTCTTCAATATAACGATTGAGGATAATTGTGGTCAAATCTCCGCAACCGGTGTGGTAAAATACGCGCGCGTGACCGGGCGGCGAAGAACCACCGGGGATGGGGAGGACTAGGCATGAGTCGGCCCTGGGGGTGGCACGGGGCAGAGCGCCGAAAGGGTTGGGGAGGGGCACGGGCCTGGGTGGCTTGGCTGCGGGTCCCGGTGCTCCTCGTGTCGTGTCTGTTGGTTATCCCCCAGCAAGCTCTCCCCCACAGGCCGTCTCTAACGGGGACTCTGCCTCCTGGTCCTGAGCTGAGGGGAATCCGACTAAGCTTTCCTAAGGAGTGCGCTTATGGAGCGAAAAGATTCTTTCACCATCATCGACAATCGGACTGGCAAGTCCTATGAGATCCCGCTGGTTTCCGGACACTTGCCAGCCCCAGAACTGCGGCAGATTAAGGTCGACCCCGAAGAGTACGGCACGATGGCTTACGCACCGGGGTTCATGAATGTCGCTTCTTGCAAGAGCGCCATCACTTACATCGATGGGGATCGGGGTATCCTCTGGTACCGCGGCTACCCCATTGAGGAGCTGGCGGAAAACTGCACTTTTCTCGAGGTCGCCTACTTACTCATCCACGGTGAATTGCCTACGCAAGACCAGCTCCAGCAGTGGGAACAGTCAATCCTGGATAACTACGACGTGCCGGAGGATATCAAGAATCTCATCGGAACATTCCGCCACGATGCGCACCCAATGGGAATGCTCATCAGTGCGGTGGCGGCGCTTTCTACCTTCTACCCCGAAGCCAAACGTGTTCGCGACCCCGAAAACCGGATGGTACAAATCCGCCGGCTGATCGCAAAGGTGCCCACCATCGCTGCCTACGCTTACCGGCGCGCGATGAGCTTGCCGTACGTCTATCCCGATGCCAGCCTGAACTACACCGAGAACTTCATGCACATGCTATGGAAGCCACCCCACCGAGCGTACAAGCCTCACCCGGTGCTGGCGCGTGCGCTAGACGTGCTCTTCATTCTGCACGCTGACCATGAGCAGAACTGCAGCACTCACACTATGCGCAGTGTGGGTAGCTCGGAGGCAGATCCATACGTGGCCGTGGCCGCGGCCGCTGCGGCGCTTTCCGGTCCGTTGCACGGCGGGGCCAATGAAGCCGTTTTGCGGATGCTCAAAGAAATCGGCTCCAAGGAGAACGTACCGGCCTATATCAAGAAGGTCAAGGAGGGTCACGGGCGTTTGATGGGATTCGGTCACCGGGTCTACAAGAATTACGATCCACGTGCCCGTATCATCAAGCGGATGGCCGACCAGGTCTTCGAAGTCACCGGCCGGAATCCGTTACTGGACATCGCCCTGGAGCTGGAGCGAATCGCCTTGGAGGACGAGTACTTCGTCACCCGCAAGCTATACCCGAACGTCGACTTCTACTCGGGCATCATCTACCAGGCCATGGGGTTCGACCCAAGCTGGTTCACGGTTCTGTTTGCCATCCCGCGGACCGTCGGTTGGTTGGCCCAGTGGAACGAACAGATGGCCGACCCAGAGCAGAAAATTGCGCGGCCGCGCCAGATCTACACGGGCTATCAGAAGCGGTCTTTCGTGCCGATGGATCAGCGCGTAGCCCAAGCGGCCACCGCCTGAGCTTTTGCAGGGGGGCCCTGAGCCCCCCTGGCGCATCGGCCCTGAGAGTGAGCGGGTAAAATGGTAACGTGATTGCACGTGCGCTGGCGCTCTGCGGGCTGTTCGCATATGCGAGCCTCGGAGCCCAGCCTTCCATCTTTCCTCTCTCGGAGGTTCGCGCGGGGCTCCGCGCAGTCGGATACACGGTCTTCCAAGGGAGCCGGGTCGAGCCTTTCGAGGTAGAGATCCTCGGCGTACTCCGCAACGCTGGACCAAAACAAGACATTATCCTGGCTCGCCTCTCTGGGGGTCCGCTGGAACGTACAGGTGTGCTCCAAGGTATGAGCGGAAGCCCTGTGTATGTGGGTGACCGCCTATTAGGCGCGGTAGCTTACGCGTTCGCTTTCTCTAAAGAGCCGATCGCCGGCATCCGCCCCATCGAGGAGATCCTGACCACGGATCCAAACAACTCCAGGCAGTTGGCCCGGCGTGTCTCGTTGGTAGATCAGCAGTTGTTTCCCGATCCTCCGTCGCCCGTTGAAGTGAGCGCCTTAGGCGGGCGATTGGTGGAGATCGCCACACCGGTTACGTTCAGCGGGTTTACGGAAGACACTATCCGGCACTTCACCCCGCAGCTGCGTCAGCTGGGCTTGGAACCTTCCCAGGCTATCGCCGGGGGTTCAGCACCGTCGGATGCCGACTCCAGCCCTGAGCCAATCCGCCCCGGCTCGATGATCACCGTCGAACTCTTGCGAGGCGATATGAGCATCGGGGCTAACGGGACCGTCACTTATGTCGACGGTCAGCGAGTGTACGCTTTCGGGCACCGGTTCCTGGCCATCGGGCGTACGAACCTGCCGTTTTCCAGAGCGGAAGTGCTGGCGTTGGCTCCGAACCTCGCCGCCTCGTTCAAGATCTCGGCCACACGGGAACTGGTGGGCACGATCACGGCGGACTACGGTACGGGGATCATGGGAGAACTGGGTCGGGTGGCCCAACTGGTTCCGGTAGAGATCCGTGTGCGAGAGCGGCGCCTTAAGCCGGAGATTGGCCGTGAGTTTGCCTACCGGCTCCAGATGGTCGATGACCGGTATCTATCCCCTTTCCTCTTACAAATGGCTCTCTATTCGGCCATTGAGGCGACGCAACGAATTATCGGCATTAGCTCCGTGGCGGTGCGTGCGCGGGTGGAGTTCCAGGAAACCCCGCAGGCAATGCAGCTCGAGGACATGTACGCCGGCGAGGGGAATGTGCCGCAACAAGCCTCTGTAGGAGTGGCCATCCCGTTGGCGTTCTTGCTCCAGAGTGGCTTTGAAGAGCTTCGCTTGAAGGCAGTCCAGCTAGAGGTTGAAGTCTACGAAGAGCGACGTACCTGGAAGATCGATCAGGTTTGGCCTTCGCGTAAGCAGGTGCGGCCGGGAGAACCGGTTGAGCTGACGATTGTACTGGTGGGTGATAACGGCGCAGAGCGCGTAGAGCGCGTCCGCTATGTGGTGCCCATCGGGGCGCGTACGGGGCCTCTTTACTTCACCGTCTCCGATGCGAACACGGCCAACCTTGCGGAGCTACGCCACTGGATCAACCACCAGCCACGGACACCCAGTGAATTGATCGCCTTCCTGAATCGTTTGCGCACAAACACGCGGGCCTACGTGCGAGTCTGGAGGCCGTTGCCGAGTTACACGGTTCGTGGGCAAGCTTTGCCAGCTCCACCTCCCTCGGTGGCTGTAATCCTAGGTAGCGGCCAATCCGTCCTCGGAGGCGCCAGCGCTTCCTACGAATCTAAGATTGGCGAGCTGGAGATCGACGGGGGTAGCGCCGTCATCTTCGGTTCGCGAACGGTTGCAGTGCAGGTACAAGAATGAGCAGGCTGATTCGTTACGCGGCAGCGACGGGGGTTGTCGCCGCCATGTGGGCGGCAAGCACCACGGTTTGGGAGCTGAACACCTACGAAGACTTCGCTCGAGGCAAGTTTGAGCAGGTCTCAGTGGATAGCAGCGGGCAGCTGGCTCTCGCTCCCAAACTGGAGCTGGTCTTTGCCTCCGAGCAACCGGCCATCTGGAGCCTCGCTGAGGCTCCGGACGGGCGTTTATACGTGGGCACTGGACACCGAGGTTATGTGTACGAAGTGGCCCCCGATGGAGCTCACCGGGTTTTGTGGGCTGCTGATGAACCGGAGGTTTTCGCCATAACAATCGGTCCTGATGGTGCCTTGTACGCGGCTACCTCGCCCAACGGCAAGGTATACCGGGTCCAATCGGGCCAGGCTGAAGTGTACTTTGATCCCAAGGCCACTTACATCTGGAGCTTGCATTTTGGGCCGGACGGCGCGCTCTATGTGGGCACCGGAGACCCAGCTCACGTCTACCGGGTGACCGCTCGCAACCAAGGCGAGTTGTACTACGATACAGGCCAGTCCCACGTGGTCAGCCTCGCTTTTGATCCGCAAGGCAAGTTACTGGCAGGGACCGAGCCGAACGGAATCCTCTACCGCATCACCGGAAAGGATCAAGCATTTGTGCTTCAGGACGCGGAGCACCCCGAGATCCGTACAGTGGTGCCCTTGCCCGATGGCAGCCTTTATGTGGCCGCTTTGGGTGGGTGGATGGACAAGCGGGTGAGCGCCGCGCAGGCTGCCCCTCCGAGGCCGCAACAAGTGATTGCTGCGCCCACCAGCATTACGGTGACGGCCACTCAGGGCGGCTTAGAGATCAAGCCTCCCAAGGGCCAAACGGCTCAAGTCACTGCGCAAACCGCCCAGCCAGTGCTTACTCCACCGCAAACCACCGAGGTGCCTGGAGCTGAAAAATCGGCGGTCTATCGCATCTACGCCGACCATACGGTGGAAAAGATTTGGGCCTCGAAAGAGGCCAACGCGTTTGATCTCCTTGTGCTGGGCGACACAATTCTGGTGAGCACGGACAAAGAGGGCACGATTTACCAGCTAGATGGCGAACGCAAAGTCCGGCTGGTGACCAAGACTGGCGAATCTGAAGCGGTGCGACTATTGCGCACTCAGCGTGGGATCTACGTGGCGACCAGCAACATGGGTAAGATCTTCCGCTTGACCTCCGGTTACAGCGAGCGTGGGACTTACGAGTCGCCCGTGCACGATGCGGGCAGCGTAGCTCGGTGGGGGCGGTTACAGTGGACCATGCGGGGATGTCCAGGGTGCGAGGTTTGGTTCCAGACCCGTTCCGGTAATACCCCCAGGCCGGATGCCACTTGGAGTGACTGGTCCAAGCCCTTGACGAATCCCGAAGGCGGCCAGATTGAGAGCCCCAACGCACGGTATATCCAATGGCGAGCGGTGCTAAAAGGCCCGGGCGCGGACACCCCATTCATCCAGTCGGTGCGCTTGGCCTACCTGCCTCAAAACTCGCCACCCCGGTTGACCAATTTGACCATCCGCACACAAGCTACCTCGACCAGTGCCAAAGCGTTGTCGACGACCAGCAGCGACACGAGCACATTCACTGTTACCGTGACTGCCAGCGGAGACACAAAAACGACTTCCTCTTCTGGCACTCCAACGCAATCGCTGGAGCGTGCTTTGGCCGAGCAAATCGAGCTCAGCTGGCAGGCGGACGATCCGGACAATGACGAGCTAGAGTACAGCCTTTACTTCCGCGGGGAAGGTGAACAGCACTGGAAGCTCTTGCGAGCAAACTTGAAGGAAAAGAAGTGGACACTGGATTCGGACGCTCTGGCCGACGGTCGCTATTACTTCCGCGTGGTGGCGTCCGATGCTCCTTCAAATGCGCCCGACCGCGCACGCCAATCCGAACTCGTCAGCCCTCCGATCCTGATCGACCACACTCCACCCCAGGTGAGTTTGAAGCTCCTGCGGCGCTCCGACGAGGAAGCTGAGCTTGTGGTTGAGGCAAAGGATGCAACTTCGCCGATCGCTAGGGCCATGTACGCCCTCGATGCTGGTTCCTGGATCCTGCTCGACCCGGACGACGGCGTAGCAGACTCGTTGGCGGAGCGTTTCTTGATCCGCCTGAGCGGGTTGCGAGAGCCCGAGCACCTGATCGTGGTGCGCGTGCTCGATTCTGCTGGAAATGCCGGCCTAGCTCGGCTGGTGCTACGGCGTTAAGCGGCGACCGTTTGCGCTGGGCACTTGGGCATCGCTACTCGCAAAAGCCGACCACGCTCGACTGCTTCGCACGCCCAAATCACCGCAGGCAAAACCGCTCACGGATTTGCCGGTCGCCGCAACACCGGGCGTTCACTATCCCCGTTTGGGGACCCTGACGGTTCCGAACGACGCAACACTGGTCGCTCGTCGTCCTCGCCCTTGGCTTTCTCTTCTTCCTCTGCAGGCCGGATCACCTCCGTAGGTCGGGACCCGCGGCGCAGCTGCGGCACTGCCCTCCCCCCAGCTGGCAATGGTCTCCCCGCTAATAACGCTGCCAGTCGCTCCTTGACCCTGAGAAACTCAGACGTCGTAATCAAGTACTCGGACCGCGGCGGCAGCTCCTGCATTTGCTTCTGGGCTTCACTGATCCGGTCATCGGTCATGGGGTGACTGCTGAAGATCCCGGCGAACAGGTTCGGCTTGGTTTTCTGTAGCACCGTAAGCTTTTCGAAGAAGTCAACCAGGGCTGTAGGGTCATAACCGGCCGCCCACAGGTATTGCAATCCTAAGTAGTCAGCTTCGCGTTCAAACGACCGCGAGAACCTCAAAAATGCCAGAGGGATAGCCAAACCAGCAGCCTCGCTCACCGCGTACCCAGCCCAGCCTCCGGTGGCGAGAATCAATGGAATCGTAGCCAGGCTGGCGAGCTGACCTCGGGAAGCCTGCCGGGTACCATGCCGTGCTGCTACGTGGGCAATCTCATGCGCCAGAACGCCAGCCATCTCGGCCTCGGTTTCTGCTTCGAGGATCAGGCCTGTGTAAACGTAACAGAACCCCCCAGGAAGCGCGAAGGCGTTGATCTGCGGGTCCTGGATCACCTTGAACGTGAATGGAAGCTTCGCGTCGGAGTGGCGAGCCAGATTCTGACCTATCCGGTTAATATATTCAGCAACGACGGGGTCTTTGACGATCTTTGCCTGACGCTCGACTTCCTCAGCCAACTGCTTGCCCAATGCGATCTCTTTCTCCAGCGAATACAAATTCAGGCCCCGGCCCACGTCTCGCTCGCCGATGGCTTCGGGATCTTTCTTGGGATCCTTTTTCTTGCTGGATTGCTTGGTTTGGCCCGCTGGCTGTTCTGCCGGGTACGCCGCCGGTGCGACACTGGCCAGCAACCACAGGGCCGAGATCAGGGTGCTCACTAGGCCCCGCAACATGGGAAGCCCTCCTAGTTCCAGTCTAACCCCACCGCTGGCTGCTACCCCGGAAAAAAACCGA
>JAUQPO010000003.1:0-20157 GCA_030550335.1 Acidobacteriota bacterium | reverse complement strand
TCGCGCCGTGATCGGTTGATTGCAGGCTCTTGCGTCATTAGCCATCGAGGCGGACAAAAGCCTTCTACCCTCCGTCCTCTAGAGTCGCATGATCCAGCGCGGCTCAGGCCTCAAGGGCTGTTAGGCGAAAGCACCTCGGGCAACCCCGGACACGGAACTAACTGTCCGTGCTATGGTCCTAGGAGGCTCGGCTGCCCGAGTGACGTGACCAGACTCGCGTCCCAACCATCAAGTGCGCTACGATGAGTGGCTCGAATCGCTCATGTCACTCCTACAAGCCGCCGTCCTGGCTATCGTGCAAGGGCTGACGGAGTTTTTGCCCATTTCCAGCTCCGCCCACTTGGCGTTGATCCCGTGGTTGCTGGGATGGCCCGATCAGGGTCTGGTTTTCGATATCGCCCTGCATTTTGGAACCTTAGCCGCCGTCCTGGTGTACTTCTTCCGGGACTGGGTGGAAATTGTAGCCCGCGGATTCGGTGTGGCCCGGGGCCGGGACCCGGAGTTGGAGGCCAACCCACGTCTGTTGTGGCAAATCGCGCTCGGCACCCTACCGGTCGTCATCGCTGGCGCGGCGTTCAAAAGTTCCGTTGAGCATGAGTGGCGGCAGCCGTGGCTGATGGGCTCCATGCTCATTACGGTAGGCGTGCTGATGTGGCTCGGCGATCGGCTGAGCAAGCGCGAAAAAGGACTGGCTCAAATCAGCTGGTACGACGCGCTTTGCATCGGCCTGGCACAAGCGCTCGCCCTCGTTCCTGGCACATCCCGCAGCGGGATCACCATCACCGCAGGCCTGTTCTGCGGGCTGCGGCGAGACGCCGCAGCGCGGTTCTCATTCTTATTGTCGACGCCCGCAGTGGCAGGGGCAGCCTTGCTGGCTGCGGTGGAATTGGTAGGGGCGGGCGGCATTCCTCCTGGAATGCGAAGTACGTTTCTGGTCGGGGTGCTAGGCAGTGCAGCCGTAGGCTGCCTGAGCATAGGATTGCTTCTGCGCTACCTGCGCACGCATTCTTTGCTATTTTTCGTTGCCTATCGGCTCGTTTTTGGCATAATAGTTTTAGCTCTGGCTGGCCTCTTCCGCTGAGACGGATGAGGCTACTGGGACCAACACCGTATCACCGGCTCAACGAAGTCGTCGGCTTTGTCTTTCTGGTTATCGCTGCCGGCCTCACATTAGCGCTGGCTTCGTACCATCCGACTGACCCTTCCTGGAACACAGCCGCGCCCGGGCCTCCGACTAACTTGATTGGGCTGTGGGGAGCTCGCATCGCCGATTTGCTCTACCAAGGCCTAGGAGCAGCCGCGGCCTTGATCCCGCTCTGGATCTTGTGGTTGGGATGGAGCTGGGTGCGCTCGGCACCCATCCGACAACCCTTCAGGAAATTGGCTGGCTTCGCCTTGTTGCTTTCTATGGCCGCCAGTGCTTTGGCCTTGATTCGCCAGTGGCTGTTGTTTGGGGTTTTGCCCGGTGGGGGGCTAGTCGGCATCCTTCTGAGCGACTGGATGCTACAGCAGTTCAATCTGGCTGGGAGCGTGCTGGTGATTAGCACCGGGTTCCTCACAGCGGCTTACCTGAGCACCGCGCGGTTCTCGATGTCCGGCCTGATAGGGACCGTTGGAACAAATCTCGGAGGACTGTTCCGGCGCGGCCCTACGCGCTCGTCCAGGCAGAAAAAGGGACAAGCTGGCCGCGGGAGTGTGACCTTTGCCGAACCACCGGCAGCTCAGTCGCCCAGCTCTGCAGACATCCCTATGGAGCGGCTTCCGGAACCGGGCTTGGTAAGTCCGAAAAGCCAGGATCCCCAGGGCGACGAACATGCTGTTAACGATGACATCCCGATCTGGAGTCACGAACAATCCGGCTCGGGATGCGGCGAGCTAGTGCCCGTGGAGCCCACTGGACTCTATGTTCCACCCCTTGAAGAAGTGACCGACGATTTCACCCTGCCGACAAAACGCTCCAAGCCCGCTTCCTACCAGCTACCGAGCACTGCTCTGTTGAACCAGCCTGCGGAAAAGGCCGGCTATGATGAGCGCGAGCTGAACGAGATTGCCGCCGCGATCAAGCGGAAACTCGAAGAATTCAATGTATTCGGCTCCGTCGTGCAGATCAACCACGGTCCCGTCGTGACCACTTTCGAATTCCAGCCGGACGCCGGCATCAAGTACAGCCGGATTACCTCCTTGCGGGACGATCTGTGCCTCGGCCTGCAGGCGGAATCGATCTTGATCGAACGCATTCCCGGCAAATCCACCGTGGGGATCGAAGTCCCCAACACGCGCCGCGAGGTGATCAGCCTGCGGGAGATCCTGGAGTCCACGGAATTCCGTCGCATCCGATCTCGGCTGCCTATCCCCCTCGGCAAGGACGTCCGAGGCCGCATCCGTGTGGAGGCCTTGGAGAGCATGCCGCACCTGTTGATTGCGGGCTCGACCGGCTCGGGCAAGAGCGTAATGTTGAATTCCATCGTCGTTTCCGTGCTTTACAAGTCGACCCCCGATCAGGTGCGAATGATTCTGATTGACCCGAAACGAGTCGAACTGGGCATTTACGAGGGGCTGCCTCACCTGCTGACTCCTGTGGTGACCGATGCCCGTCAGGCCACGAATGTGTTGCGGAATGCGGTCATGGAGATGGAAAACCGCTTTAAACTATTGGCCGCGCTGCGGGTCCGCAACATCGAGGAATACAACGAAAAACTCTCCCAGCAATCGCAGAGGCAGCGAGAGCTCTTCAGCGACGACGGGCAGGAATTCCCGCCGCTGCCCTACATTCTGATCCTGATCGACGAGCTTTCCGACCTGATGATCGTTGAAAGGGCCAACGTGGAGGGAGCCATTACGCGGCTAGCTCAAATGGCCCGGGCGGTGGGCATGCACCTGGTCGTAGCCACGCAACGGCCGAGCGTGGATGTCATCACGGGATTGATCAAGGCGAACTTCCCGGCACGTATCAGCTTCCGTGTCGCCACCCGCGTGGACTCCCGCACGATTCTCGACACCATGGGCGCCGAGCATCTACTCGGACGCGGCGACATGTTGTTCTTGCCGCCTGGATCCGCACGGCTCGTCCGGGTGCACGGACCACTGGTGACCGAGAACGAGATCACCCGCGTGGTGGAGCACTGGAAGAGCCAGGCCGAACCCGAATACGACGAGTCCTTCTTGCAACCACCGCCTTCCGAGGACGCGGAACCGGATGAAAGTGCTGCCGCGAGCGATGACCCGCTATACCCAGACGCAGTGCGGGTGGTGGTTGAAGTCGGGAAAGCCTCCACGTCGATCCTGCAGCGGAGGCTTCGGCTAGGCTACGGACGGGCGGCGCGTCTGCTCGATGCGATGGAGAAAGAAGGGATCATCGGACCGGCGTGCGGCTCGCGTCCTAGAGAGGTGTTACGCGTCCCGGACTGGCTTAACGAGACCGTTAGCTAGACACTCGCGGACGAGAGCCGAAGCATCCGAAGCTTGGAGTTCGGTGCTTCCGCAGGCCGTAGTCGGTAGCTGCGGAGCTCAGCCCGCACAAACCGGTGGATCACGCGGGTCAGCGCGCCTAGTGGGCTCGTCCTCGCCCACAGTACACAGAAAGCCCTGCCCCTGTGCGGCGCATGCCGTGGGAAACGGCTGTCAACTCCGGCCCATGCCTCGGCACAACACTACCCCTTTCAGGAGAACAGCTTCCGCTCCCGACGGAAGATAGCCGGCTTATCCAGATCTTCTGGCGCGACGCTGTTGTACGTTGAGGTTGGACGAGCCTCCACCAACGGAGCTGCCGTCCCCGGCTCCACCGGCAGCGGGGGTTCATCGGGGATCCGGTCAAGTGGCGAAGTCCGGGCCAGTTCCTCGGCCCGGGGCAACTGCGTCAGGCAAACCGCCGAGTTACTTACAGAATCTGTGCCCGTGGGTCGCGCGAAACCGGTGGCTATAAGGGTCACCTTAACGGCATCGCCCAGTTGTTCATCGCGAACCACGCCGAGTTTGAGGTCCACGTCCTCGTTGCCGGTAGCCTCACGGACCAACTGGCAGGCTCGAGCGATGTCGTGCAGGCCCAGCCTGGCACTGCCACTGATGTTCAATAAGACCGCTTTGGCTCCTTGGAGTCCCCCTTGCTCGACCAGTGGGGATGAGATCGCCGCTTCAACAGCCTGGATCACAGCCTGTTCGCCACGGCCGAGGCCCGTGCCCATGACCGCGTGTCCCATCCCACTCATGATGGCCCGAATGTCTGACAAATCGCGATTAATGTAACCGACACTGGTGATGATGTCGCTGATCCCTTCGACGGCCTGCCGCAAGACTTCGTCCGCACGGCGCATGGCCTCGAAAAACCCAGTATTCTCCGGCATGAGACTAAAGAGCCGGTCGTTAGCAAGGGTAATGATGGTGTCTACCGTTCCAGCCAGCTGGGCGATCCCTTGGTCAGCGATTCGGACGCGCGCAGACCCTTCCAATGAGAACGGACGTGTCACAACGGCCACGGTCAGAATGCCGAGCTGCCTGGCCAGGGATGCCACCACCGGCGTCGCGCCTGTGCCTGTGCCTCCACCAAAGCAGGCGAATAGAAACACCATGTCCGCGCCTCCCAGCAGCTCAACCAGACGGTCCGTCTCCTCTAATGCGGCCTCCCGTCCAAGCTCAGGATTGCCCCCTGTGCCCAGCCCCTTCGTAATCCGCGAGCCGATCAGGATCTTGTTAGGCACCGCGAGCGCGCTCAAGGCCTGAGCGTCCGTGTTCACAGCGTAGAATTCGACTCCTGCCAGCCCCGCCTCGTACATGTGAGCCACCGCATTGCAGCCCCCTTGTCCGATCCCGATGACCTTGACGCGAGGCAATTTATGGGGTTCTTCGGCCAGCTCGAACTCCAGACCGGACCACATCGATTCTCGGTCCTCTTTCTCCAACACCTCACACCTCCCTCGTGCTCAATGAACGATGGGGATAGCGCACCAGGTCCATCAGCCTGGGCATAGGTTTGCGCGCTTGCCTACGCAACCGCAGTCGGGCCCCGTACATGGCCAACCCTGCCGCCGTGACCCAAGCCGGCCCCAAGTCCGGATAATCCAGGATCCCCTGGACCCACGCCCGCTGCGCTGGGCAGCCAAGCATCCCCTCAGCGATCTCGCAAATCCCATCCAGCTCAGCTACCCCACCACACAGAAAAACCCCTTCCCCCAGTAACCCCTGCACACCTGCTTGCTCGATCTCCCGAGCCAAGAACTCGAACAGTTCCTCGGCGCGTAGGGCCAAAATCATGTGCAGGTCCTTCAAAGCAACTGAGCGCCTGCGCTCGTCTGGGCCACAGACGATCTCCACTGTGGATGAATCCAGGGGGGCATGCGCACCAGCCGAGCCGTATTGCTCGATCAACAGGCGCGCCTCGTTATAAGGCAGACCCAACACCTGCATCACGTCGCTCACAAAGTGAGCTCCGTTGATAGGAATCGCACCGGCTTGAACTAATGTGTCACCGAGCAAAACGGCGTATTCGGTGCTACCCTCACCGATGTCGACGATCAGGGCACCCCGACGCCACTCTTCGGGGATCAGCGACGCATAAGCCGCCGCTACGGGCTCGACCACCACGGTCTCTACTTTGAGGTGGGCCCGGTGTAGAGCTTCAATCACCCGCGCCACGGCGTCCTGTGGCGCGGCGACGGCCAGAAACTCCGCCTCCATCATTCGACAACTCAGCCCAAGCGGGTTGGCATGCCGGCCATTGCCATCCAAGACAAAAGACCTAGGAAACACGTGCAAGATCGCCCGGTCGGGCCCGAGATCCGTCTTGCCCGCCTCGTCGCACAGTTCCTGAAGATCTTCCTGCCTGAGGACTCGCTCCGGCACGTACTCCCGCCGCAACAACAAGGTGTAAGAATCCAACTCGGGACCGCCAATTCCCACAACCGCCGAGTCGATCTCCACACCGGCACTTTGGCGAACCTCCTCTACCCCACGCCGGATCGAATCCACCAAGCTCTGGGGTTCGACAAGCCGGCCCCGCTCCCAGCCCGACGCAGGGAATGCGCTCCAGCCCACCACTCGCAGCCCCGCGCGTTCTAAGACCAACGTCATAACGCGTGTCGCAGTGGTACCTAGATCGATTCCAGTTACTGTGATGTAGGGCCTAAGCACTGGGGACCTCCTGGACTGTGATCCTGTCGTCGAGGCGTAAATCAAAAGTTGTGGCCGAGGGATTATGCGCGAGAACCTCTGGTAGGTACCTGAGGAATCGCTCCAGGCGCTGCCGGTGGTGCCGGTCTCCGAGCTGCACACGCAGGAGCTTACCCTCCACGATCAACACTGCGCCCACGTCTTGCGGGTGTCGCAAATCGACTTCCGAAATTTGGCACTTGAGTCCGCGGACCTCGTCAAGGAAGCGCAACATGCACTGCACGCGGCGCATGCGTGTGGACTGCGGTTCGTCTTCGGAAACACCCACCAGCACTGGGAGGTCAAAACGTGCCCCTGAGGGCAGTTCCAGAATCACCCCCTCGGCATCGATCAACGCGGGCCTATGAACTCCCCCTGGTCCTTCCAGCAAGACGAAAGCCACGGGCGAGCGTTCAGTAATCCGGACCTCCAGCCGGGTAGGAAGCGTCCGCATCACCGTGGCGTCACGCACCCAGGGGATTTCGCACAGTTGCCGTCTCCGTTGTTCGATCGGGATCGCAAAGATGCTGCGGCCCACATCCAGTGCAAAGACCTCCAGGATGCGGGACTCGGGCGCATAGCGCCTGCCAACGATGACGACGTTGGGAACCGGCCCTGCGTGCGTCTCTCGCATCCCGAGCCGAAAGCGCGCGTCCTCAAGCAGCAGGTGGCGGACGCAGTAGTATCCCCACGCGAGAGCGAAAAGGCTCGCCACGCCAGCAAGCCCGAAGCCAGCTGCCTTGAAAGCTGCGTGCCAGGAGAAGTCTCGTTGCTCAGCTGCCTGCTTGGACCCACTTGCCGGCATCGCCGCATTCCCCTTTCTGGAGTCGTTCTAAGATCCAGTCGCCGGCCCGCACCACGTTGCCTGCACCCAGCGTCAAAACCAGGTCACCGGGCTGGGCGATGGCACAGATCCGTTCGACCCCGCGTTCCAGAGTTCCCACATACTCGACCCCGCGGTGCCCGTATTGCTGGATTCTCTCCGCCAGAACCTCACCACTCACTCCGGGGATGGGTGTTTCCGAAGCTGCGTAAATGTCGGTCACAAAGACCCAGTCAGCCTGGTGGAAGGAGCGTCCGAACTCGTCCATCAAAAGTTGGGTTCGGGTGTACCGGTGGGGTTGAAACAGCACCAACACTCGCCGGTAACCGCAGGCCCGGGCGGTATTGAGGGTTGCTCGGATCTCAGCAGGATGGTGACCGTAATCGTCGATCACGGTGATGCCATTGACCTGGCCCCGCAACTGGAACCGACGGTCCACCCCTGTAAACCGTGCTAGGCTCTGCCGAATTGTCTCCACGCTCAAACCCAACTCAAGCGCCACGGCAACCGCCGCAGCTGCGTTGAAAGCGTTGTGCAACCCCGGCACGGCAAGACGGAACTCTCCTAACTCCACCTCTCGAAACCGCAAGTTGAACCGCGTGCCCTCGGGGCCAGTCACAGGAAGGTGGATGACCAGATCTGCCTGAGGGCTCATCCCGTAGGTCACCACGCGGCGCCGTACATGGGGCAGCATCCGCTGGTTACCCTCGTCGTCCAAGCAGATGATTGCGGCGCCGTAGAAAGGAACACGGTTGGCAAACTCTGCGAAGGCAGCCAGCAATGCATCAAAGTCGCCGTAGTAATCCAGGTGTTCTCGGTCGATATTGGTCACCACAGCCAGGATCGGACTGAGCTTCAAGAACGATCCATCGCTCTCGTCCGACTCGACGACAAAGAACTCACTTTGGCCCAAACGGGCGTTCGAACCTCCCATAGCTCCGACGCGCCCGCCCACGACCACCGTCGGATCTAGGCCTGCATCGCTCAAGATGGCCGCAATCATTGACGTAGTAGTCGTTTTCCCATGGCTGCCGGCCACCGCAATCCCGTACTTCAGGCGCATTAACTCCGCCAGCATCTCCCCGCGCGGAATCACAGGGATCTGTCGTCGCCGTGCTTCCTGCACTTCCGGGTTATCCTCCCGTACGGCTGAGGAGATCACCACCACGCCGACATTCTCCAGATGCGCGGGATCGTGCCCTTGAAAAACGCGAACCCCTAGTTGGGCCAGCCGTTCCGTGTTCGCATTGGATTGGAGATCGCAGCCGCTGACCTCATAGCCGAGGTTGAACAGTACCTCGGCTATGCCGCTCATCCCAATCCCTCCGAGCCCGACAAAGTGTAAATGTTGGGGTCGGAAAAACATCATCGGGTTGCGCTGACGCGTGGAAGCTAATCCCATTGGGGTTCCACCCTTCGTCCCCCCGCTCGCCGCAGAGCCATCTGCTGACTTCGACGGATGTGCTGGTCCAGCCTGCCTTGTCATTTTCGTTGCCCCACCATGGACTCCAAAACGTCGGCAGCCCGACGAGCAGCATCGGGACGAGCGAACTTTCGAGCACACTCGGCCATCTGTTCCAGGCGGCCAACTTCGCTCGCAAGCGCCAATACCTCGTCGTGCAGCCGTTGGCCAGTCATCTCGTGGTCCAGAACCAGCCGAGCCGCTCCCACCCTGACCAGCGCTTCGGCATTGTGCCGCTGGTGGTCGTCAGCAGCATACGGAAAAGGGACGAGAATCGCCGGCCGGCCAGCGGCAGCCAGCTCTGCGATCGTCCCTGCACCTGCGCGACACACTACCAGATGCGCCTCCGCGTATGCCTGAGCCATGTTCTCCATGAATGGCACGACCTCGCCCCGGAGGCCACTCCGGGCGAATTCGTCACGAACCCACGCGTAATCGGTCAGCCCGGATTGGTGAATCCACCGCAATTCCAAACCGCTTCGCTTGAACAGCGGCCAGCTTTCACAGGCCGCACGGTTCAGAGTGCGCGATCCCTGGCTACCGCCGGTGACCAGAATCACCAACTCGGCTGCTCGCCGGACGGGTGGAACCGCGAAAAATTCCGGCCGCACCGGCATACCCACGACCTCGACCCGATCGGACGGGAAGAACCTGGCCGCTTCACCGAACTGCAAGAGCACCTTCCTGGCTGCTCGGCCCATCTGCCGGTTCGTGAACCCGGCAACCGCATTGGGTTCCAAGATCACGATCGGAACACCGGCCAGCCAGGCAGCCAGCATGGCCGGCCCGGCCGCGTAGCCACCCACGCTGAAAAGCGCTCCCGGCCGCACCTTATGGATCAGCACGAGGGCTCGGATCACTGCACCCGGTAACGCCACTAACGTGCGAACCCGTTGCCGCCAACCTACGCGTTTCAGTGCCCCTATGGGGAGGCGGAACAATTGGAAGCCTTCCTTAGGCACCAGCTTCTCTTCCAAACCCTGTCCCGCCCCAACGAAGATCACCTCATGTCCCCGTCGTCTCAATTCGCGGGCCACAACTAAAGCCGGGATCACGTGCCCGCCTGTTCCACCTGCTGCGATGAGAAACCGATGGGTCATGCAGACTCCGACCGCGCCCCCACGCTCATGATCATGCCCAGGCTGACCATCGTGCTCCACATGCAGCTACCGCCGTAACTGAGCAGCGGCATCGGGATACCCTTGGTCGGCCCCAGGTTCAGTACTACGGTCATGTTCAACAACGCCTGTACAACAATCCCTACGGTGAGCGCAGCAGAAAGATAGGTCCCGAAGCGATCGGGGGCGCGCAGAGCCCATAGCGAACCCCGCCAGAAGATCACGCCAAAACCCGCCAAAACACCCAGCGTGCCGAGTAATCCAAGCTCTTCCCCAACGATGGCGTAAATGCAGTCAGTGTGAGCCTCCGGCAAAAACAGCAGTTTCTGGGTGCCCTGCATGATTCCTCGCCCAGCCAATCCTCCGGCACCAATGGCTAGTTCAGCCTGATGGGCCTGATAGCCCGTGTCCCCTTGAATTGGGCTTCTGGCCAGGTACTGTCGCAGCCATTCCTCCTGACCGATTGCGCGCGCCAAGCGGTGCTGCGGGTCCAGGTGGTCGACAACCCGCTTCAGTCGATAAGGCTCGCTCACGATTCCCAAGCAGGCGGCCACTGCAGCCAAGGCTCCCATGATCATCAAGTGCTTCCACCGCAACCCTGCCAGAAACAGCACTACTGCCGTAATCACCGCCACCATGGCTGCATTACCGAGATCCCGGTAGCCGATCACCGCACACAGCAGCCCGACCGGGAGCAATCGAGGAACCAGCCAGCGCACGTCCTGGATCCGCTCACGTGCCTCCACAGCCAGCCACGCGAGGTAAATGGCCGTGGCCGGCTTGGCAAACTCCGACGGTTGCACCTGGGCTCCAAATGCCTCCAAGAACCGTCCCCTCGAGCCGAGAACGGCTGCCAACGTCACCGTCCCCAGGACACTGCCCAAACCCAAGAAGACAGCCTGGGGCGACCGAAACCAGCGATAGTCTACGAGGCTAAACAGCACCAGCAGGCCCAACCCTGTGGCCGCATAGATCAGCTGCCGCACGAAAAAGTAATGCGAGGCTTGTCTGTAACGCTCGACGGCCACGAACGCCGAGGCGCTGTAGACGAAAACCAGACCCAGCACCGTCAAAACCAGCACGGCACCGAACAACACCCCGTCGATCTTCAGTCGCATCGCTGCTCCTCCAGCTGCCGTACCAGTTCTTTGAACTTCCTGCCGCGCTCCTCAAAATTCTGGAATTGATCGAAACTGGCGCAAGCCGGGGCAAGTAGCACGACCTCACCTGGTTGCGCCCGTGCACTGGCCTCTGCTACTGCCCGATCTAGCGTCCCACAATGGATACAAGGCACATCATGACCAATCTGCGATGCGATCTTGTTCGCCGCTGCGCCGATCAATAACACTCCACGCGCCCGGTCGCGCAGCAAGCGTCCCAGCGGGCGGTAGTCCCCGTCCTTATCCTTGCCTCCGAGAATGATCCACAATGGGCTGTCGAACGCCTCGACCGCTTTGATCGCTGCGTCGACATTGGTCGCTTTGGAGTCGTTGTAGTACTCAACGCCACGGATTCGCGCCACAAACTCCAGCCGGTGCTCGACGCCGGCAAAGCAACGAACAGCCTCAGCGATTTGCTCGAGGCGGGCTCCAGCCCGCTCCGAGGCAGCTGCCGCAGCTAACACGTTCTCCCAGTTATGCCGCCCGCGCAAAGGGATTTCTTTTACTTCCAGCCAGGGCGTGCCGTCGTGAAATAGCCTTCCATCCTCCACCCACCAGCCGCACTCTAGAGGCCGCCGGGCCGAAAACCAGACCGTAGCTCCCCCTCGCAGCTTTCCGAAAGCGCGGCACACTTCGTCGTCGGCGTTCAAGACGGAAGGGTCTTGTGGGTTTTGAAGCTCGATCAGGCGTCGCTTTGCCGCCACATAGGCCTCCCAGGAGCGATGCCAGTCCAGATGATCGGGCGTAACGTTGAGCACCACCGCGACCTTGGCATGCAGGCTCTCGGTGGTTACCAACTGGAAGCTCGACAGCTCTAGCACAGCCCAATCGCCTGGCTGGGCAAGTTGGGCAATTTCCACTACGGGGACGCCAATGTTGCCGCCGACGTGGACTGGCAGGCCGGCTTGCTTCAAAATGTGCCCGACTAAGCTCGTAGTGGTGGTCTTCCCATTAGTGCCCGTGATGCCGATGACCGACCCCTTGAGAAACCGGGCCGCTAGCTCGACTTCTCCCCAAACCGGAACTCCGGAGCGACGTGCTGCCTCGAGCTCCGGTAAATCGGCAGGCACTCCGGGGGAAACCACGATCAGATCCTTGTTTCGGAATGCCTGCTCGCTCTGGAGCATGAAAGGAACGCCGAACGCCTCGAGTTCCGCTTCGACACCCGGCAACTCCTCCAACGGGCGCACATCGGCCGCCCACACCTGGGCTCCGAGATGCCGCAGAAACTTCACTGCCGCACGCCCAGAACGTCCCAGCCCCACGACCAGTACTCGAGCTCCCTCCAGCCTATCCATACGTCTCAACGCAGCTTCAAAGTCGTCAGCGCGAACAAGGCCATCACCAAGCCGGCGATCCAAAACCGGATAATGATCTTGGATTCTGGCCAGCCCAGCTCTTCAAAGTGATGGTGGAGCGGGGTCATCTTAAAGATTCGTTTTCCACGGAGCTTGAAACTCGCCACCTGCAAGATCACCGATAAAGCTTCCACAACAAACACCCCACCGATCATGAGCAACAAGATTTCCTGCTTGACGAGTACGGCCACGGTTCCTAGGGCGCCCCCCAACGATAGCGAGCCCACGTCGCCCATGAAGATTTCCGCAGGGTGTGCGTTGTACCACAAGAAGCCCAGTGAAGCCCCGGTGAGCGCCCCACAGAAGATGGTCAGCTCGGCACTGCCCGGCAAGCGGGCCAGGTCGAGATACTCCGCAAAGACCGCGTGCCCGCTAGTGTAAGTCAATACCGTCATGGCCGACGAGGCGATGATCATCAAGCCTATAGCTAGCCCGTCCAGCCCGTCGGTCAGGTTCACCGCATTGGCCGATCCCACGATGACCAGAATCAAAAAGATGAAGAAAAAGATAAACGCTAGCGGGTAAGTGGATGGCTCATCCAACCAGCGCTCGATGAGCAAGTCCGGGCGCACGTTTTTGAAGAACGGAACGTTCATGGCGGTCGAGTAAAGGCCGCGCCAGTGCAAATAGAGCAACTGGCCTCCAATCACCAGTGTCACCACCACCTGTAGGAGGAACTTGTGCACTCCGCGCAGCCCGCGGTTGGACCGCCGCCGGACCTTCAGCCAGTCGTCCCAGAACCCGATCGCACCGAACATCAAGTAACCAGACAGTGCTACCCAGACGTACGGGTTTCTCAGGTTCGTCAGCAACAACGTCGGGATCAGAACCGACACGATGATCAGCAATCCACCCATGGTGGGTGTGCCGGCCTTTTGTTGGTGGCGCTTCGGTCCCTCCTCGCGGATGTACTGGCCAATCTGGAATTCTCGAAGCTTCCGGATAAACCAGGGACCAAGAACGATGCACAAGAACAATGCCAGCAAGCTGGCGGTGGCGGTTCGAAACGTCACATAGCCGAACAGCCGGAACGGCCCGAAGTAGGGTTGCAGGGTTTCAAACAGCAGCCAGTACAGCATGGCCTCAAGTCTCTCCAAGCAACGCTTCGAGCGCCCGTTCTAAACGCACCCCGCGGGAGGCCTTCAATAACACTAGGTCCCCGGGTTCAATCAGCTGCCGGAGCAGCGTACCAGCTTCCTCCGGCGTTTCCACGAACCATGCCGAAGCGGCGTTCA
Organism: Acidobacteriota bacterium; assembly: GCA_030550335.1. GTDB lineage: Bacteria > Acidobacteriota > Terriglobia > Bryobacterales > Bryobacteraceae > JAUQPO01. The sequence goes on along the minus strand of JAUQPO010000003.1, from coordinate 6,860 downwards.
GTCCTGAACGCACGGCTTCTTCCACGATCCAACGCGCCGCTCCAGCAACACCCAGCAACAGGTCCACCTTGCGCTGGACAACCCAGTGGCCCACCTGCCGGTGCAATGTCTCCGACCAGCGCCCTAGCTCGAGCATCTCGCCCAAGACCGCTATGCGACGCCGTGCCGGAAGCTCTCCGAGCAGCTCGAGCATCGCATTGACCGCGTCAGGGTTGGAGTTGTAGCAATCGTTGATCAGCGTCGCACCACGCCACTCCAAGCGCTCGCCCCGCATGGGAGGCAACGGGAGCTCACGCAAACTTTGCGCCGCTTGACCAAACGGGATGCCGAACTCGAGCCCCACGGCTAGGGCCGCCAACAGATTTCGGACCGCAAATCGCCCCAACAGTCGCGTCTCAACCCAGCCCTCACCCCGTACGTGGAAGCGCGTCCCTTCGCGAGTCACCTCGTATTGATCCGCGTGTACGTCCGCATTGTCACTGAACCCGAAAGTGACACAGCGGCCGCGGTGCACCTGTCGGAATGCGCTCACGCGCGAATCATCTGCGTTCAGGACCGCCAGGCCGTCCGGGCCAAGCTCCTCGATCAATTCTCGCTTGGCCAGTGCAATGGCATCGACACTATCGAAATGCTCGATGTGCGCGTAGCCGACGAGCGTGACCACCCCTACTTGAGGTTCGGCAATCCGCGTCAGTTGGCGAATCTCGCCCGCGTGGTTCATGCCAAGCTCGAGCACTGTGGCCCAAGCCTCTTCGGGAACTCTCAGCAACGACAGGGGTACACCGATGTGGTTGTTGTAGTTGCCATAAGACTTGCCCACCGGCCCCCGCGTCCCGAGTACCGCTGCCACTGCCTCCTTGGTGGTCGTTTTCCCAGCGCTGCCCGTCACCGCAACAACTACGCGTCCCCACCGCCGACGGGCATAGTTGGCTAGCTGCTGGAGCGCCTCCAGTACGCTCGGCACCACCAGACAAACGCCGCCCCCCAGCGGTCGTTCAACCACTGCCGCTACGGCACCTTTGCGGAACGCTTCTTCGACGAAATCGTGCCCGTCATGCCGTGGCCCTCGCAAGGCGAAAAAGAGTTCCCCTGGCCGGACTTCTCGTGTATCGGTACTCCAGCCCTCTACGAGGACATCAGGAACGTGAGTGCAGCAACTGAGCACGGACGCTACTTCCTTCAGCACCAGCTTCATGTGCCTGAACCGCCGTAGCCCATCTCCCGCAGCAGCTCCCGGGCCACTTGCCGGTCGTCGAACGGGATCTTCTGGTCCCCGATGATCTGGTAGGTTTCGTGCCCTTTGCCCGCGATGACTACCGTATCCCCCGCCCGGGCTTCCTCCAATGCCAGCCGAATGGCCGTGCGCCGATCTGGCTCGATGCGGTGCCGCACATCGTAGCGGCGCAGCCCCACTAGGATGTCGTTGATGATCCGCAGGGGGTCTTCCGTGCGAGGGTTGTCGGATGTGACCACTACAAAGTCACTTCCTTGAGCTGCCGCGGCCCCCATGAGCGGACGCTTTGTGCGATCGCGATCTCCCCCGCATCCGAAAACGGTAATGACTCGCCCCCGCGTGATTTGCCGGACCGTTTCCAGCAGGCTCCTGAGGGCATCCTCAGTGTGCGCATAGTCGACGACCACCAAGAAAGGCTGACCGGCCCGTATCGGTTCGAGACGCCCGGGCACCGGGGGACACTGCTCGATCCCTTGGACGATCGCCTCGATTGGGATTTCCAGGCTCAGGGCCACGCCAAAGGCAGCCAAGATGTTGTACGCATTTGGCTTACCGATCAATGGCGTCGTCAACCCAACTTCTTTGCCGTTCCAACGTATGCCGAGCTTAGTCCCCGACGGTTCGATCCGCTCGATGCGCCCACGCAAGCTCGTATTGCGGTTCACCCCATACCAAACCACCCGAGTTTGATCGGGGATGTTCAACCGATGCGCCCAGGGGTCGTCTCGGTTCAAGACGGCCGTCTCTAAAGGCGGCACTTCCTGTCCACTAAACATCAACGACTTAGCCTGGAAATACTGCTCCAGCGTGCCATGAAAGTCCAGGTGGTCCTGGGTCAAGTTGGTAAACACCCCAACTCGGATGGGTAGCTGGTGGACCCTTCCCTGCGCCAAGGCGTGGGAGGAGACTTCCATTGTCACATGAGTTCCACCGACCTTGACGAGCTGCTCGAAAATCCGGTAAAGATCCAACGACTCAGGCGTGGTGTTCCACGCAGGTTGCGATTGGCCCGCGATGGTGTACTCGATTGTGCCGATCAGCGCAGTGCGGAGACCTGCGGCTCGCAAAATGGAATCGACCAAAAAAGCGGTAGTGGTCTTCCCGTTGGTTCCGGTAATGCCGACCAGCGTCAGGGCCTCGACCGTACGGGCGTAAAACCGCCGGCAAGCCGCAGCGAGCGCCCGCCGTGCGTCGTGCACCTGAATCCACGGTCCGTCCAGATGGGCTGGGCGTGGGCCTTCGGCTACCACCGCCACAGCCCCACGAGCCCAGGCTTCTGGTGCGAACTGTCGTGCGTCGACGCGCTGACCCCGAAACGCAAAAAACAAGTCTCCAGGCTTGACGCGGCGGGAGTCGTATTGGAGATCAGAGACGAAAGCTTCCGCCAGAGGACCAACGATGGCTTGAGCCAAGTAACCCTCCGGGATCAAATCCCGAACTCGGTAGGCTTGCCGTGCACTCACGGGCTACACTCCAAGCGAACTCGAGTCCCCGGCAGCAACGGTGCACCGGCCTCCGGCGACTGGGCTCGCACGCGCCCGTACCCTCTGAGTTCCACCTCCACCCCTAAGCGCGTGCACTCGGCTAGGGCTGCCCTCAGGTGCTGGCCCACGAAACTCGGCGTGCGGGGGCCGAACCACGCGACCGATTCCGCCTGTTCAGGCTCTTGGGAAGGCGAATCCATCGGTGGCCGCGCCACTGACGCCAGTGCCACATCGTTAAGTTCTTGTTCCGGTGGCGGCTGGGGCGGCGACTCGACGGGCACATCCGGTGGCACACCCAAAATCTGTAGCGCTGCTTGAGCGACTTCGCGAAACACCGGCGCGGCAACTACACCACCGTAGCGGGGTGCCCCGTTCAAGGTGACCGCCACGACGATCCGCGGGCGGATCACGGGCGCAAACCCAACGAACGAAGCGTTGTACCGGTGGGTGTAGCGGCGAGCACCAGGGTCGTAAATCTGCGCCGAACCGGTCTTGCCTGCAGCAGTGTAACCCATCAGCCGTGCAGCTTGCCCGGTACCTCGCAGCACCACTTGTTCCATCATCCGGCGCATGGTGATCGCAGTCTCAGCTCGGATCACTCGTGGCCCCTCCAATATCGGGACCTGCTCTCGCCGGCCTTCTCTCATCCCTCGCCAGAGCACCAGTCGCGGCACCGGGCGAATCCCATCGTTAGCTACGGTGGCCACAGCCACGGCCAGCTGCAATGTGGTAGCCATCACCTCGTGGCCCATGGCCACCGAAGCGAAAGACGTGGCCCCCCAACGCTCGAGCGGATAGACGCGTCCGGGCGATTCAGCAGGCAGTCCTATGCGCGTGCGCCGGCCAAAACCGAATCGGACTACGTATTCGTACAGCTTCGGTTCCGTCAGCCGCATCGCCACCTGAATCGCGCCGATGTTGCTCGACTTGGCTAGAACGTTCTCCACTGTCAGCTGACCATACGCGTGGACATCGTGAATCCTGCGACCACGCAGCACCAGCACGCCGCCGTGGCAATCGATCGGTGTCTCCGGACTCACCACACCCTGATCCAGGGCAGCAGCGATGGTAACGACCTTGAACACGGAGCCAGGTTCGAATGGAGCAGCCACCGCATTGTTCTCTCGCCGGTGGAGTTCACTGGCTGGAAACGGCCTGCGGTTAGGATCGAACTCGGGATAGCTGGCCAAGGCCAGTACATCCCCGCTGGCCACATCCATCACCACCACGCTACCCCGCTGGCACTGCCACTGCTCCGCGGCCCGCTTCAAAGCCTCGTGAGCAACCTGCTGAATGCGAGCGTCGATAGTCAAGCCTATGTCTTGCCCTCGAACAGGGTGGGAGAGCTCCAGCACTTCTAAAGTCTGGCCTCGCGCATCGCGCAGGACGGACCGCTCACCAGGGCGCCCCGAAAGCTCCTGATCCAGGGCCAGTTCAATGCCGCTATCGCCTTGGTTCTGGTCATTGACCGTGCCGACGACGTGGGCGGCCGTCGCCCCAGAAGGGTAAACCCGGATCAAGTCTGGCTCAAAATGGATCCAGGGGAACTTAGACCTCTGGTTAACCCTCCGCAGTGCTTGTGCCTCTTCGGCCGTAATGCGGCGCTTGATCCGTAAGTAGCCAGCACGCACGGATCGCGCCCGTTGTAAGCGTTGCCGCAAAGTTTCCGGGTCCAACTTCAAGTGCGTGGCGAGCACAGTCACGGCCTCGTCAAGCGACGGAAGGTGCCGTGGATCGACGTAAACCGTCTCAGAAGGGATGCTCAGAGCGAGCGGGCGACCCGTCCGGTCGTAAATTTCCCCCCGCAATCCAGGAACCTCGAAATACTCAATGGATTGGCTATGAACCAGCCGAGCGCACTCATGGTGCGCGAGCACCTGCAGGTAGACCAAACGCGCCACCAGGATCGACGACCACACCGCCACAGCGGCGCCTACGACCAGGAACCGTTCCCAGTGAGGAGATGGGCCGCTCCGGTATGCGTCGGTCCCCAGCATCGCCTTGCCGCACCTCAACCTCGTTAGGGTGTCCGCGCCAAGATTGGCCGTGTCGTTCCTTGCAAAGTGGCCATTCGACCCGGTGCAGGTTGCCCTAGGCCCAGCTGCTGCCCGTACATGCGCAGTTGGCCAGGGCTCAGAAGCTGGGCCTCTTGCGCTTCGAGCTCCGCGACCTGCCGTTGTAAGAGTTGCGCACGCTCTTCGAGACGGTTCAACTCGTGGCTCATCAGCAGCTCCAGCGCGAAGGGAGCCAGCATCCCTACGAACACCAACGCGATCACCAGCGAGAGCACCACCGACCTTGCACAGGCCCGTGCTGCTTCCAGGGCGTTCAAAGGCACCACACCCGCGTTGTCGACTTCGTACACCCAAGAGCACACCGCCTCGCCAGGCAGCGGCTTAACTTGTTCGGACGGCGCTTGGCGAACCCACGCTCTGGTATCGGTTAACCGGTCCACGCCACCTATCGCGCCGAGTCGCTCGAACACGTTCGTCAGCAGTGCCACGCTAGCCATGTATCCACCTCGAATTCACCGAAATTCGATTGCCCGCAACTTTGCGCTGCGGGACGCAGGGTTTGTCCGCACTTCCTCTTGTGAAGGCCGGACGACCTTGCGCGTAAGCAAAGAGGCTTTCCCCGACGCGGCTAGAGCGCGGAACGCCCGCTTGACCAGGCGATCTTCGAGGCTGTGGAACGTAATGATCACCACGCGCCCGCCGGGGGCCATCCATCGCGGTAACGCGTTGAGCAACGCCTCCAATTCTGCTAGTTCCTCGTTGACGACGAGGCGAAGGGCCAGAAAGGTCCGCGTGGCTGGGTGCAAGCGGCCTGTCGTACCGGGCACGACCGACTCCACCAACTCGGCTAACTGGCGCGTGGTTAAGAGTGGTCGTGCCCGGACGATCGCTCTGGCTAGCCTCTTCGCCCTCCTTTCCTCCCCGAAGCGCCAGAGGATCTCGGCCAGCTGACGCTCGGAGAGCTTGTTGATCAAATCTGCGGCAGTCGGACCACCGCTGCGATCCATACGCATGTCCAGCGGGCCGTCGAACATGAAAGAAAACCCACGCTCGGGGCAAGTCAGTTGATACCGGCTGGGTCCAAGATCGGCCAGCAAGCCCGCCAACCGTCCGCAGATGCCGAGCCGCTGATAGGTGGCTTCGAGCTCGGAAAACCGAGCTTGGAGGAACACGACCCGATCCGTCCATGGCTTCAATCTCTGACGGGCAAGCTCCAGCGACTCGGCATCGCGGTCGGTGGCAATGACGCGGCCCGTGGTCAGGCGCTGCGCGATGGCTTGCGTATGCCCTCCAAGCCCAGCCGTAACGTCGGCGTAGAGTCCATCCGGCCGGACCCGCAGGTACTCGAGCACCTGGTCCAGCATCACCGGAAAGTGTTCGACCGGCTCCACTCACAACAGCCCCTTCTCCTGGAACAGTTTCAGGTCAGTCTTGGCCGTGAGCTGGCTTTCGGCCTCGTGGCGGCTGACGTACTGCGGTGTCATCAGCTCCAAGTGACCACGGAACCATTGCAGGTACACGCGCTGCCGCTCAAGGCCCATCTGCTGTCTCAACCTCAAGGGCAACAACAACCGTTGCTCGGTGTCGAAGCTGGTGGTATGGCCTCGCAACCGTGCCAGGAACAGCAGCCTGTGCCCGGATTCGGCATCTTGGGTGGCGTTCTCCAAGAGTTCCACGTTCCGCTTCCAGATCGTCAGAGGGTAGATGCGGACCACCTCCAGATCGAAGGACGTGATGAAGTACTGCTGGTCGCCGAACTGCTGGAGGAACTCGTAGAGGCGGTCGGGGATGCGGACGCGGCCGCGGGGATCGACACTGGCCTCGAGGAATTCCTCGGGCGGGTCGATCCTGCGGGGTTCGGGCCCGTCGCCACTCATCGCCATCTACCGCCACTCAGCGACACCTCGATTCTGCCATGGGACATCGTCGGAAATCAAGCCGAAATTTAGAGCGATTTTTTCCGCTTTTTCGACCCTCGCCGCAGGTTCCAGCCTTGGCTAGCCGATTTGGCCTTCAGGATCAACCACTTAGAACGGGGTTCGGAAAACTCCTGACACCATCCTCAGGTTTTCCGCTTAACCCAGGGGCAAAAATTCAGCAAATAGAGAAAACTTTTTCACAGCCACT
>JAUQPO010000112.1 GCA_030550335.1 Acidobacteriota bacterium | reverse complement strand
ATGGATGGTGGTTGAATCTCACCTGCGGGGGGTGCGATATGGGTGGCTTGCCTTTGTCGCATCAGGGCAATCAGAGAGACTGAAGGCGTGGGACAGGTTGTTCCTCGCCCCGCCAGCCCACTGGGAGCGGTCCAACGGCGGTCTGCGTGGGGAGCGCGCGGAGGATCAAAAAGCCGCTCACGAAGCCTGGCCAGTCCGCAGCGGTAAACTCACCACTCGATTCCGACCTTCTTCCTTGGCTGCGTATAAGGCAGCATCGGCGACGCGAAGCACATCTTCGATCGGCGCCCGCGTTCCAGAGGGGACGGAAGTAGTTCCGAAACTGCAAGTGATCGTCACTTGTTGCGCTTCCAATTCGATGGGTTCTGCGGCGAGTTCCTGGCGCAAGCGATCAGCCTGCCGTTGGGCCGATTCCAGGTCACACCCCGGCAGCAGGATTAAAAATTCCTCCCCGCCGTAACGCCCCAGTGAATCGTATACGCGGCAGGAACGTGCCATGCGCTGGGCCGCCTCCCGGAGCACGGCATCGCCGGCGATATGGCCGTAGCGGTCGTTGACTCTTTTAAAGTGGTCTAAGTCGCCGATCGCGATACCTAATGGGCCTTGGCCGCGCTCGCACCGCGCCAGTTCCTTTTCGAGCAGCTCCAAGATCCCACGGCGGTTCCACAGCTTCGTCAAGGGGTCCCTCAAAGCCTGTTCCCGGAGCTCCGCCTGAGCCCGGAGCAAAGCATCTTGGAGTTCTAAGATCCGCCGGCCTGCCGCCAGGCGCACTTTAAGCTCATGCTGGTCGACGGGCTTGGTCAGGTAATCGTCGGCACCGGCCTCCAAGCCCTGGATGAGGTCGGCTTTTTCGCCCTTTGAAGTGACTAGTAGGATGTAAGTGTACTGGCGTCCCTGCTCGGCACGGATCCTGCGGCAGATTTCCAACCCCGTCATGCCCGGCATGACCCAATCCAAGATAGCCAACCGGGGGGCATCTTCCCGTTGCAAGATCTCCCATGCCTCGAGGCCATCGGCCACCATCACAACGTCATAGCCCCATTGCTTGAGGAACGCCTCCAGCAGGCGGCGGGTGATGGGGCTATCGTCGGCCACGAGCACTTTCATGGTGTACAAGCAACCGGGGCAGTCCGCCTAGATGCACTTATCGGACCGGAGAGCTTGTTTCCCTAGTCTAGCGCGGATGATTCAACAAGCGTCGGCTAAGGACCCGGCATCATAAAACATAAAAGAAATGCTGCTCGTCATCCGACACGTGGCCGCCGAACACTTGGGGTGGTTCGCCCAGTGCTTGGATCAGTGGAGCATTGCTTACCGGTATTTGGATACATACCGGGAGCCTGTTCCGACGGTGCCGCCAAGTGAGGTTCGAGCGCTGATGGTGCTGGGCGGCCCCATGTCCGCTAACGACGCTGTGGACCACATCCAACGGGAGCTCAAGTTGTTGGAACGCGCTCTCAAGGATGAGCTGCCCGTTTTCGGGGTGTGCTTGGGAGCCCAGCTGATTGCCAAGGCGTTAGGGGCGCGCGTCTACCGGAATCCGGTCCCAGAAATCGGCTGGGCACCTATCCGTTTGACGCCGGAAGGGCGTTCGGACCCGCTGTTCGAACTGGTACGGGATGGGGAGCCAGTTTTTCACTGGCACGAAGAAACGTTCGAATTACCCGAGCAGGCCATTTGGCTGGCCTACTCGGATGACTGCCGGCACCAAGCTTTCCGCTGGGGAACAGCCACGTATGGTCTACAGTTCCACATCGAAGTAACGCCCGAGATGATTGCAGACTGGTCGTCCGAAGCCCCCCAAGCGGCTAGTATCGACCCGGACGCTCATGCCATGCGTATGCGAGCGCTCTCCGCGGGTCTGTTGAGTCGATGGCTGCGCTTGGCAGGGTTCGAAGCGCCAGTAGGTTAACGTGGCGCTCTGGGGGCCAGCTTGTTTTTTCGGAAATAGGACAATTAAGATGTGTTTATACCCATATCTCCCTTGGGGAGGGGAGTTCGGATGATTTACTCTCGCTCTGCAGAGTATGCGATTCGGGCATTTGTTTACTTGGCCAGTGTCCCTAAGGGCAAGTACGCGATGGTGAAGACCATCGCAGAGGATTCGGGCATCCCAGCACACTTCCTGGCCAAGATTCTCCAACAGATGGCTCGCAAAGGCTTCCTCCGCTCCAGCAAAGGGCCGACAGGGGGCTTCTGCTTGAGCCGAGACCCGGACGAAATCACCCTGCTCGAGATTGTGGAAGCTATCGACGGATTGGCCGATTACCAGCGTTGTCCGAGCGGCTTGGATCAGTGCGATGACCAGGCGCCCTGCGGGATGCACGACAGCTGGAAGGAACTGCGATCGCGTATCATGGAGTATCTGGAGAGCACTACGATTGGTGACGTAGCCCGGGCTCTCGAGCAAAAGAAGGCTGCTCTGGCCAGTAGGGAGCGAAGCCAAGCTCGAGGGCTAAAGACGAGTTAAGCCGGGGCGAAGGCGGCGAGGAGGGTGGCGATGGAGAGCTCGGTCCTGATCCCGATGGTGGTCGAACAGACCTCTCGGGGCGAGCGTGCTTATGACATTTACTCGCGGCTGCTGAAAGAAAACATCATCTTTCTGGGCACGCCGATCGACGATACCGTTGCCAACCTGGTCATCGCGCAGATGCTCTACCTGGCTGCGGAAGACCCCGAAAAGGACATCTCGCTGTACATCAACTCGCCCGGAGGGTCAATCACGGCCGGTCTGGCGATTCTGGACACGATGCGGTTGGTCGAGCCAGACATAGTGACATACTGTGTCGGGCAAGCGGCATCCATGGCAGCGATCTTGCTGGCTTGCGGCACGCCTGGCAAGCGGTACGCCCTACCGCACTCGCGGATCTTGATCCATCAGCCGTCGATGAGCGGCCTAGCCGGCGCCGCGGCGGACATCGATATTCACGCGCGCGAGATCCTGCGCATGCGCGAGTTGCTCAACAAGATCCTCGCCGAAGCGACGGGTCAACCGATCGAGAAGATCGCACGTGATGTCGATCGGGATTACATCATGGACGCCCAACAGGCGCTCGAGTACGGCATGATCGACAAAATCATCACCACGCGCGAGCGCAAGACGGCTCGTGTGCCGTAACGGCGTCGTTGCCCGGCACTGGGCTGCACTACACCTCTCCCCGGAGGCGGCAGAATTTCTCGTAAGCTGAATCCCACCCGCTGCGGTCCTTTGGTTCGAAGACTTGGAGCTCGAAGGATTCCCGAACTACAGAACGTGCGGCGTCCAAATCAGGAAGCTCACCCGCCCCAATCGCCTGGACCAAAATGTTGCCCGCAGCGGTCGCCTCACTGGGACCGGCGACGACCGTCTTGCCGGTAGCGTCAGCGGCAAACTGATTGAGCAAACGGTTTCTCGAGCCCCCTCCGACGATGTGGATCACGGAGATCGAGCGGCCCAGCAACCGCTCCAGGCTTTCCAACACCTGCCGGTAACGCAGTGCCAGGCTCTCCAAGATGACTCGCGTCATCTCTGCCGGCTCCGACGGAACAGGCTGCCCGGTTTGCTGGCAGTAAGCGGCGATCTTCTCAGGCATGCGGCCTGGCTCGAGAAACTGATCGGGGTCGAGCACTGCCACAAAAGGTCGAGCCTCCGCGGCAAGTTCCGCCAGGTCCCCGTAGCTATACTCATGGCCGTTTAGAGCCCAGGCACGGCGGCATTCCTGCAAAGGCCACAGTCCGGCGATGTTTTTCAGGAATCGGATCTTGCCGGCTACACCGACTTCGTTCGTCATGTTCAGCCGCAGTGATTCGTCATTGATTAAGGGCTGGTCGAGTTCCACGCCCATCAGCGACCAGGTGCCTGAGCTGATGTAGCACCAATCCTGGCCTCTGGCGGGAACTGCGGCGACTGCTGAAGCTGTGTCGTGACAGGCGGTGGCATAGACTGGCGTGCCCGGCCGTACGCCCGTTTCTTCGACCACGACACGGGTGACCTCGCCCAATCGTGTGCCGGCAGGCACGATTTCGGGCAGGATGTGCACCGGTAAGCCCAGCCGCTCCAACAGTTCTGTAGCCCAACGACGCTCGGTGGGATTGTAGAACTGCGAGGTGCTGGCGATGGTTTGCTCAGCGCAACCCGCCCCGCTGAGCCAATAGTTGAACAGGTCCGGCATGAATAGCAGACGAGTGGCGACCTCGAGCGCCGGGGCACCGGCCAGCTTCATCGCATACAGCTGGCACAAGGTGTTCAACTGCATGAACTGGATTCCGGTTTGCCGGAAGATCTCTTGCCGGGGAACCACTTCGGTCACGCGCTCGATCATCCCGCGATTGCGGGGATCCCGGTAATGGCGCGGATTGTCGACCAGCGAGCCATCTCGGCCAAGCAAGGCAAAGTCGACTCCCCAAGTATCAACACCGATGCCGTTGAGCTGGACCTGCCGACGCCGGCAGGCAATGGCTAGGCCTTGCAGGATCTCGTGCCAGAGGCGAAGCGTGTCCCAGTAAAGTCCCTGGGGCAAACGAACGGGAATGTTGGGGAAGCGATGCAACTCTTCGAGCTCGAGCCTGGAATCGCTCAGCGTGCCAAGAATAGCCCGTCCGGATTCTGCGCCGAGGTCAAAAGCAAGGTACTGGCTCATGGCAACGCTCTATGATACAACCTGAGTACACAGAATCACGGAGGTCCAGCAGTGCGAGAGCAGAGCACTGGATGGAAGCGATTCACACACGGCATAGGGTGTTTGATCATGCTGGCAGCGAGCGCTTGTTGGGCTGCTGAGTTGCCGGCCCCGGCAGCGTTGCGCGTAGAAGATCTCGAAAACCCGCTGGGCGTTGACGTTGCCCAGCCCCGGTTCTCCTGGGTGATTCCTCTCCAAGGTAGGGACCAACGACAAGCAGCCTACCAAATCCTGGTGTCGCGCTCGCCCGACGTCACGCAAGGCGATGTGTGGGACTCCGGCAGAGTCAACTCAGACCAGTCGGTCGGCGTGCGATATTCGGGCAAACCCTTAGAGTCGGGGACGCGTTACTACTGGAAGGTTCGTTACTGGGATCGCGAGGGTAGAGCGAGCCCTTACAGCAAAATCGCCTACTTCGAAACCGGCTTGATGAACCCGTCCGACTGGACGGCGAAGTGGATTGCCGGTGGCAATCAACTCCGAAAAGAGTTCCGTTTGGAGGCAGCGCCGGTTAGGGCGAGGGCTTACGTAGCGGGCCTGGGCTACTACGAGCTCCGGATCAACGGGCGGAAGGTGGGCGACCATGTGCTTGACCCAGGCTGGACGACCTTCGAGAAGCGTGTTTTGTACAGCACTTACGACGTTACCGACTATCTGCGGGCTGGCGACAATGCTGTGGGCTTGATGCTGGGCCAGGGTTGGTATGGGAAGCGCGAAGCGCTACTGCAGATCCAGATCGAGCTTCCCGGCGGGCGCACGGTTCGCATAGTGAGTGACGAGTCCTGGAAAGCCACCCAGGGACCGATCCTGTCCGACAGCGTCTGGGATGGTGAGGTTTACGATGCCCGCAAGGAGACGCCTGGCTGGGACCGGCCGGGCTACGACGACCGCTCCTGGCAGCCGGCTCAGGTGGTTCGGGGACCGGGCGGTAGGCTGTCTGCCCAGCTGATGCCTCCTATCAAGGTCATTGACACGCTGGTACCGCGCAAATTGAGTAACCCGCGGCCGGGCGTGTGGGTGTTCGATGTGGGCCAGAACCTGACGGGTTGGGTGCAGTTGCGGGTGAAAGGTCCTGCGGGGACGGTGGTTCGGATCCGTCATGCAGAGCTCGTTTACGAGGACGGCACCTTGAACGTGGAGAACCTGCGTCAGGCTCGGGCCAGCGACACCTACATCCTCCGCGGCGATCCGGATGGAGAGGTGTATGAGCCACGGTTCACGTATCACGGGTTCCGTTACGTGGAGCTCAGCGGCTATCCGGGCACCCCTAGCCTCGACACGATACGCATACGTTTGGTGCATACGGCTGTACGTCCCACAGGCGGCTTCGCTTGTTCGAACCAGCTCTTGAACGATATTCACCGAATCGTAGTCTGGGGTACGCGAACGAACCTGCATAGTATCCCCACAGACTGTCCGCAACGGAACGAACGGATGGGTTGGCTCGGCGATGCTCACTTGGCTGCGGAAACAGCTATCGCCAACTTCGATATGGCTGCCTTTTACCGCAACTTCCTGCGAAACATCCGCGACGTGCAGTCAGAGGACGGCGCTGTGACCGATACGGTGCCGCATCGCTACGGCCGACGTCCCGCCGACCCTGCTTGGGGTAGTGCGTACCCATTGCTGGTCTGGTATCACTGGCTCCATTACGGCGACCGGTCCATCATCGAAGAGCATTACGACGGAGTCAGGGCCTGGGCTGAGTTTCTCCACAGCAAGGCTCAGGATGGCATCCTCGAGTATTCCTACTACGGCGACTGGGTGCCCATCGAGCCCACTCCAGGTAACCTAGTTTCCACGTTTTATTACTACTGGAGCACCGACCTGGTGGCCCGATTCGCCGAGTTGCTGGGCCGCACGACCGATGCCCAGCAGTACCGCAAACGGGCCGAGTTCATCCGAGAAGCTTTCCATAAGAGGTTCTGGGATCCTGTTCGAGGGGTTTACGGGCCAGGCAATCAGGCTTCGTTAGTTTTCGCGCTCTACCTGGGACTTGCTCCAAAGGAAGTGCAAGGTCGAGTCTTTGGTCGCCTCACCCAGAACATCGTTTACGAAAACAACACGCACTTGACCACTGGGATCCTTGCAACGAAATATCTGCTGCCCCTATTGACCGAGCGGGGGCGAGGCGACTTGGCGTACGAGCTGGCAGCTCAGGACACCTATCCGAGCTGGGGATACATGGTACGCCGTGGTGCTACTACGGTCTGGGAGTTGTGGCAGGAGAAGACTGGCCCGTCCATGAACTCCCACAATCACCCGATGTTTGGTAGCGTGGATGCTTGGTTTTACCAGGCGCTGGCCGGCTTGCGACCGGACCCGAACCAACCCGGCTACCGGCACATCATCGTGGAGCCGCAGATCGTACGGGACTTACAGTGGGCTTCTGGATCCATCGAAACGCCCTACGGACCAGCCAGCTGCAGCTGGCGACAAAGCCCTCGCGAGATCACGTTAGAGGTGGTCGTCCCAGCGAACTGTCGAGCGACGGTGCACTTACCAAAATTCCCGTACATGCGGGACGTGACGGTTCATGAGAGCGGGCGCCCGGTCTGGGAAGCGGGGACGTACCGACCGGGAGTCCCCGGCGTGCAAGCAGCTAAGGAGGATCAACGAGCCGTAATCGTAGAGATTAGCTCCGGCAAATACGAGTTCGTGCTTCGGGACGGTGCGATGTAAGGAGCTCGTCGGGCGGGGGCTCGATCGGCCTCGGCATGCGGGGAAGACAGCCTCGGAGCCGGGGCCGATCTTGTTGGACCAGGATGGGCTGGGCCGATGCGCAGCGGCTGTATTTCCCTAAAGGGGGTCAGGAACCGAAAAGTATAATGAAAGCAGATGAGTTCGCTATCGCCACGGCTCCACCTGAAGCTGGCGCAGAAGCAAATTCTGACGCCCAGCCTGGTTCAGATGGTCACCTTGCTGCAACTGAACCGGGTGGAGCTGCGCGAGCTGATCGCCAACGCGCTCGCGGAAAATCCTCTGCTGGAAGAGGCTTCTCCAGCTGACGAGGCCGCAGAAGTCAGTGAACCCGCTGAAGAGGAGCGCGATCCCAACCCCGCGGACGCAGCCATCTTGGAGACGATCCGTGCGGCTCTAGCCAGCGCGCGAGAGACTGACGAAGCCGAGGAAGCCAGCCCCAGCCCGATAGATGACTCCGAGGAGCCAGTCCCTGAGCCGGATCCCTTCGAGGAGATCGACTTCGGGAGCTTTTTCGAGGAATATCTGGACCCTGGCTACAAAGCTCCTGCCGTCGAGCAGATCGAGAAGCCTTCGTTCGAGACCTTTCTGTCGGCTCCTTTGACGCTGGCCGAGTATTTGCGTCAGCAGCTCGCGCTGGTGGTCCTCAAGCCGGAGGTTCGGGCCGCTGCGGAGATGATCATTGGGAACTTAGACGAAAACGGTTACCTGACAGCCTCATTGGAGGAGCTGGCAGCCGACGGGGAATACCGGCTCGAAGACCTCGAAGCCGCCCTGAAAGTCATTCACACGCTGGATCCGGCCGGTGTAGGGGCGCGGGATCTTCGCGAGTGCTTGCTCTTGCAGCTGGAAAGCCGCAATGCCCGGGGGAGTGTAGCTTGGGAGATTGTGGCGAACCACCTGCACCTGCTCGAGGCTCACAAGAAGCGCGAGTTAGCGAAGGTGCTTGGGCGGCCGATGGAGCACATCGAGACCGCCATTCGAGTAATCTTGGAACTGGATCCCCGACCTGGCCTGCGGTTTTCGGGACCTGGGCCGCGGACCATCGAGCCCGACGTTTACTTCATCAAGGAGGGCGACGACTACATCATCCAGTTCAACGATGACGATCTGCCGCAGCTGCGCATCAATCCTGCTTACCGTTACCTAATCGAGCGCGATAGCGAGCCGAGCCGGGAGGTCCGCCAGTATATACGCGACCGGTATGCGGCCGCCCTCCAACTGATCAAGAACATCGAGCAACGCAAGCAGACGATCTTACGGGTTTGTCAGGTTATTGTCCAGCGTCAGCGCGAGTTTCTGGACAAGGGGATCGAGTACCTGAGGCCACTGATGATCAAGGAGGTGGCGGCTGAGATTGGTGTTCACCCGTCGACGGTCAGCCGGGCGGTAGCGAACAAGTATGCACACACGCCCCAGGGAGTCTTCGAGTTGCGCTTCTTCTTCTCCGAGGGTGTTCAGGGACCTTCGGGAGCTACGACGCCGCTGCTGGTTTTAAAGCGAAAGGTGCGCAAGATGATTGAGGAGGAGGATCCGCGGCATCCGTTGACGGATGAGCAGATCACTCAACGGCTTCGCGCTGAAGGTTTCCACGTCACCCGCCGCACGGTCGCCAAGTACCGCGAGGACATGGGCATTCCATCAACGCATCATCGCAGGGTACGGGACTGACCCGGTCGTTGGTCCTGTGGACCTGTGCAAGGAGGCACGGCATGAAGGTCACATTCGCCGGAAAATTGGACGTGCTCGTCCCCGCTCATCGCGAGAAAGTGGAGCGGAAGCTAGCCAAGTTGGGCAAGTTGCTGGATGGTCGCCAGGAATACAGCGCCCACGTGATCCTCGACCAGGAGCGGCAACTGCACCGGGCCGAGATCACGCTGCACATGCACGACCACGACCTGGTGGCCACCGGCGAAGCACCTGACCTACTCACAGCGGTCTCCTCAGCTATTGAGCGCCTGGAACGGCAAGTGTTGAAGTTGCGCGAGAAGTGGCGCGATTCCAAGCGAGGGCCGGAGAAGTCGGTGCGGATTTACACCGCCCAACAGCTGATGCCGGAAGAGGAAGGCTCCGCGGTGGAGGAGGACGAGTATGCCATTGCGGAGTTGGCTGACGGTCGCCAGGTCAAAATTTTCTGGGCCAACCACCGGGCCGAGCAAAAGCCGTTGACCTTGGAAGAGGCCGTGTACGCGGTCGAGGAGGAGGGGCTGGACTACTTAATCTATCGGGACGCCAGTACCGACCGGTTGTGCGTACTGGTGCGGCGCCGCGATGGCCACCTAGATTTAGTGGAAGCCTGAAGCGACTTCCCAGCGACGCACATTAGAACCCATCGATGGCGCGAAC
>JAUQPO010000002.1 GCA_030550335.1 Acidobacteriota bacterium | reverse complement strand
CTACGTTCCCGAATCCGCTACGGAAGCGGACGCGCGAATCGAGTTGCGTCGAGCGCCAGTAATCCGCAGCTGGGCCTCGCAGCGGCGAAGCGCTAAAAATCAAAAGTGCCAGGCCCAAATAACTGGCCTTCATTGGGCACCTCCGCCAAGCCGCACGCCTAAGGCTATTTTACGGGCCCAGCTCATGGGAGTTGAGGATTTTCCTTTGGCCCTGGGCTACCGCAGAAAAATCTGTGTGAGAGTGGGTCGCAGGCGCTCCGGACTAACACTAAGTGGTAGACTGGAGGCTTCGGCGCCCGCGTCCTACCAAAAATTCGACATCTGAGGTGTCCATGTCGTTCGGCCGATTCGGAGCGAGGCTGGTCAGTTTGTTTGTGCTTGCCTGCCCTTGGGCCCTAGCCCAACGAGTCTTCGTTTTGCCCGATGGGGCTTCGTCGCAGACTGTGGTGGCATACGCTCCGCCGACGATGAGCCCGGCCGGCACGTTCTTGGGCGCAGCGGGCCCCACATGGGGCGTAATCTCCAATCCGGCAGGGACCCGCTTGTTCGCGCTGGCTAACCACGCGGTGGACGCTCTGGTCGTCGTCGACCCCAATCTCGTCGTCCAGTCGCGCTCGGGTACTTGGAATGCTGGTGCAGTGGCAGCCCAGCTGACGCCGGACGGGCAGAAGCTGGTGGTCGTTGCCGACGTGTTACGGGTGTTCAATGCGGCAACTGGCGAGCCCATCAGTACGATGGCGGTGGGGTCGAACCTGGTAGACGTGGCTGTGAGTTTCGATTCCCGTTATGCCTTCCTGCTCAGCGGCGGCAACCGTCGCTTGTACAAGATCGACCTCACAGGATATCGAGTGGTGGCCGAGCAGCCGCTGCCTGGGGAACTGACGGGAGTAGCGCTGGGGCCAAACGGCCTGCTTTACGTCAGCGCTACGAATCGGGTGTTTGTGATTGAACCTGAGACGTTCGTCCCTTTGTACGAAATCGCGCTCAACGGTTTGCCGGGCAAACTCGCCTTTACTCCAGATGGCCGTTACGCAGTAGCTTCGAACGCCTGGCCGGCAACCTTGAGTTCGGGGTGGGTGTTTGACCTAGCGGCTCACGTCGTTCACAGTACTATCCCAGTGGTCATTCTGGACGGTGCTTACGTGTTGATGGATCCGCGGACGTGGGTTGTGGCGAACGACCGGGCGCTGTTCATCTCCCGGGATTCCGGTCGGATTTATCAAATCACCTTGCCGACGGGGGCGATTGCACCGCTGTCCGTTCCAGGTTTGACAAACGTCCGTGCCCTGGCGGTCACTGATGAGTACCCTGCGCGGTACGTTTACTACGCCACTGAGACCACGCTGGGTCAGCTGCAATTGAATGGCAACCTGGTGACCGGTACCGCGTCGTTGAGCTTTGTGCCTTACGCGGTGGCGTATGCGGCGCCGGCTTCGGTAGGGCCCGCCGTTTCAGCCATCCAATACAACGATGGCCAGGCGTTGAACCCGGGTCAGCCACCCAAACCTCTGATCTTGCGGGCGCTGGACTCTAATGGGCGGCCGGTATTCAACGCGCCGGTGGTCTGGGAAGCGCTCGATCCGGCCGTCAGCATCGAAAGCGCCTCCTCGTCTACCAACCTTGATGGCCTTGCGTACGCGCGGGTGAGCTTAGGCGAAGTGCGTGGGGAGACCAAGGTTCGTGCCCGCGTTGGCGTGGGCGTCGTGGTGGAGTTCACGCTGACAGTAGCCGGGGCGGTGTATGAAGGCCCGCGGATCCGTATCGTTTCGGGCCAAGGGCAGCTGGTCGGAGATACGCAAGCTCTGTTCAACCCTGTACCTATGGTGGTGCAGGTTCTAGATAGTGAGGGGCAACCGCTGAGGGGTGCGCGGGTTAGGTGGTCCGTGGTCGATGGTTCGGGAACCCTGATGGAAGCTCAGGAGACTACGGACGAGCAAGGTAAGGCCTCAGCCGTTTTTGCGCCCCAGATGGTCCCTCTGGGCGGGTCTTACGTGCAATCGATCATCCGGGCCAGTTACGAGAACGAGCATGTGGACTTCTACTTCACGGCCTTCGCCACTACCACGCCGTTAGGGGGTGTGGCTCCGTATCCTTCCGTAGAACTCGTTAAGCCAGGACCGGGAGCGGAACTCGTCGGCAAGTCGGGCGAGGTGTTACGCGACGCGGTTCTGGTCCGGGTCTTGGCGGGCACGGGCGATCGCACAGGCCAACCCATTCCTAACGTGGGCGTGGAGGTATCGACGGGTCTCGAGCTTCCGAATCCTGTGGCCCAATGCGTTGGGGGTGTAGCTCTGACGGGGGGAACCGACGGCTTCGCCCACTGCGACCTCCAGGTCGGGGGGCTCGGACGTGCACCCTTGCGAATCGTCATTGGCGGGGGATATCGGCGATTCGAAGATCGCTTCCTGCGTGTCACGCCGGGCGATCCAGCCCGAATTGTGATCCTTCAAGGCAACAACCAGAGTGGCGAGCCGAATCAGTTGTTACCTCAACCGCTAGTAGCTGAGATCCGCGATGGCGCGGGGATTTTGCTTCCCGGAGCGGGAGCGCAATGGGAGGTGGAACCTGCTGGAGCAGCTACCCTACTGGATGTGGTCAACATAGCCGACGGTGCGGGGCGGGTTTCCGCGCGCGTCCGGTTGGGGTCCACTCCGGGTACGGTAATCGTTCGGGTGCGTTCAGGAGCGGCCGTAGCGAGCTTTTCGCTGAATGTGGTTCTGACGGCTACGGCATTGGTGAAGGTCTCCGGCGACGGTCAAACGGCCATCACTGGTCAAGCCTTCAGTGCGCCCCTGGTGGTGATGCTCAGGGATGCGCAAGGTCGTGGCGTACCTGGGCAGACGATCCAGTTTGAGGTGACTGCCGGCTCGGCGACGTTGTCTAGTGCTACGGCGGTTACCGGTAGCAACGGCGAGGCGGCGGTTTCGGTGACTGCGGGACCAACGCCGGGAGACGTGACTGTGGTGGCTCGGTACGGTACGCTGGAACCTGTCAGCTTCCAGTTGCACGTACGCTTGCCCGGGCCGGCTGTGACCGCCCGGAGTTTTGTGAACGCCGCCAGCGGGCAACCGGGTGTCGTACCTGGCTCGATTGCCAAGATCGTTGGCCCGGGCTTGGCTCGAGGTGTATCGGGCTGCGTGCTACCGGTGTCGCTAGTGGGGCCTTTGCCGTTGGAGCTGGCGGGAGTGTCGGTGCAGTTTGGCACTGGCCCGTCTTCGGTGTGGGCGCCGATTCTTTACGTGTGTAACGTTCCGTGGGAAGAATCCGTGGCCATCCAAGTGCCGTTCGAGATCTCTCCTGGACAGATCTCCGTTACGGTTCGGGCTTCCGGAGGCGCGACCACCGTGGAGGACGTCACGGTGTTGCCTGTACAGCCCGGCATTTTCGAGACGGTGGGGCCTGATAACCGCCGCTACGCAGTCCTGACGAGGCCAGACGGGAGTTACGTCTCTCCTAGCAACCCCGCCCGACGTGGCGAAGTCATCCGACTGTATGCCACTGGACTGGGAGCCGTCGAACCTCCTACCCATACCAATCACGTGGGCTTGGGGCAGCCAGTCCGCGCCACGGTAGTAGTTGGGGTCAATGACGCGGGAGTACGGGTGCTGCGGGCCATCTATGCCCCTGGCATGATTGGGGTTTACGCTGTTGACTTCGAGGTACCAGCCGATACCCAGCCAGGTCTGGCGCGACCGTTTGCATTAGCCGTAGTGGGCCCTGACGGGAACCTCATTTTTGGTAACGGCTCCGCGATCCCGATTCAGTGAGCCACGGGCGGAGTGCCCTGGCGGTACTCCGCCCAGCGCTCCAGCCTGGTCGAGCAGAATCGAGTCGCTCGGCGCTGCTTCTTTGCTGGACCTTCTGAGCACGGGTTGACCATTAGCCGTGCTGGCTTCGCAAAATACAAAGTGCGGGACTGTAGGTCAGCGAGATTCATGGTGTTCGGAGGGTTTGGCGTGAGGGGAGAGGACTACGGGTGGAATTTCCAACAGTTCGAATCGGACATGCTGTATTGTCCCCGCTGTGGTGGCCCCATGCCGGTCCGGAAACGTTTGTTACTTGTGCTCCTGGACCGGGAGACTTACGATTACGTGTGCGCGGGCTGCGGCACCCCCTTGGGTCAGAAAGAAGAACCGATCCGGCCTAGCGCTCAACGGCCGTAAATTTGGCTCGGAGTTGAGCCACAGAGCTTTGTGGACGCCGAAAGGTAGGCCTGGGGTCGAGTGGGGCAAGGGTTCAGGCGGGGGCAAGGGAGTTGGACTTCAACCACCGGCCGGCAGGACCTTCTGCAAGTCGTTGTAGAGGACGAACATTACTACGGCAAACAGCACCAGCAAGCCCACTTTGATGGCAGCCTCCCGTGCTGCCATACTCAGGTCCCGCTGCAAGGTCATCTCAATCAGCAGCAACAGAATCACACCACCATCCAGAATGGGGATGGGGAGCAAGTTGAACACAGCCAAATTCAGGCTGACTGTGGCCATCAAGCTGATGAAGGGCCATGCACCTTCGCGAGCCGCTTCGCCCGACAACTGTGCGATCCGGATCGGGCCCTCGAGAGATTTGGCCGACATGCGGCGCTCGACGATCCCCTTTAGGAACTCCAGAATGAGACCAGCGCTCCGTACGTTGTGCCGAACCGATTCGACCAGCGCCTGGTGAATCGGCAGCCGGCCGTAGATCACCCGCGGCCGTAATTCGACGCCGATCAGGTAACGCTGCTGACCACTGATTTGGGTGAGCTTGGGCCGAACAAGGACTCGACGCCGGTGCCCGTCGCGTTGGATGAGTAGTTCAACTGGGCGACCGCCGCTGTTGTGGATTTCCTCGTGCAGAACCGCGGTGGACCGCACCGGCCGGCCATTAACCGTGAGAATGATATCACCTGGCCGGATTCCTGCCGTCGCCGCAGGCATGTTGTCGAGCAGTGCTGCGACTTCGATTTGCAGCTCCTGGCGCCAACCAGCTCGGCCTGCCCCAATCTCTGCGTCGTAGACCGGCGTGACTTGAAAGTTGAGAATCTGGTGGTCCCGCTGTACCTTGACTTGCAAGGGCCTGCCTGCGCTGGCCAGCTCTTTCATCAAGATGTCGTCCCAGGAAGGGTTGCGCACGCCGCCAATCTCTATGATCCGATCGCCCGGGCGGATTCCGGCGCGTGCAGCGGGCGAGCCTTCTTCTACGTAGCCTATGGACCCAGGCAGGATCGCTTCCGGGGGTTTCGGGTAGTGGAGCATGAACATTCCTGTGACGAGCGCCACAGCCAGTACGAAGTTCATAGCGGGCCCGGCCAGGGCGATAATCAGCCGTTGCCACCGTGGCTTGGCCTGGAAGCTACGGGGATCATTTGCCGACTCGTCGCCGGGCTGTTCACCGGTCATTTTTACGTAGCCGCCCAGCAGGAATAACGAAAAACGGAAATCCGTTTCCCCGCGGCGGAAACCGAATAGTTTCGGGCCGAAACCGAAGCTGAACACCTCGACGCGTACGTCGAAGAAGCGGGCGGCCCAATAGTGGCCGAGCTCGTGAACGAGGATCATCACCCCGATCAGAACGAGCAGCCACCAGAGATTTTCCAGTAACGTCATGGACCTTTCCTTCAGGATAGTTCACGCCGAAACGATCTGACCCGTCGAGCGCGTCGATCGCTGGAGGACCAGCTCCCGGGCTACGCGGCGTGACTCAGCGTCCATAGCCAGGACCTGTTCAATCGATTCCAGCTCCCGGGTTGGAACCCGTTGCAGCGTCTCTTCGACAACTTCTGCAATCCCGGGGAACCGGATGGCCCCCGAGAGGAAGGCCTCAACCGCCACTTCGTCGGCGGCGTTCAGAGTGCAGGGTGCCGATCGCCCCGTCTCTAATGCCTGGTAGGCTAGGCGCAACAGCGGGAACCGGTCCAAGTCCGGCGGCTCAAACTGCCAAGTCCGAGGCACAGTCCAGTCGTAACGGGGCACGGGCGCATCGGCTCGCTCCGGGTA
Organism: Acidobacteriota bacterium; assembly: GCA_030550335.1. Taxonomy (GTDB): domain Bacteria; phylum Acidobacteriota; class Terriglobia; order Bryobacterales; family Bryobacteraceae; genus JAUQPO01. The sequence goes on along the minus strand of JAUQPO010000002.1, from coordinate 30,743 downwards.
GGTAAGCGCGTATTGGATGGGCATGCGCATGTCGGTGACCGAAATTTGAGCGATGACGCTGCCGTCCCGGAACTCCACAAGGGCATGTACGGACGACTGGGGGTGAATGAGCACCTGGATCTGATCCGGGCGCACGTCGAACAGCCAGTGGGCTTCGATCACTTCGAACCCCTTGTTCATCAAGGTCGCCGAGTCGATCGTGATGCGCTTGCCCATCTTCCATGTAGGATGCTGGAGTGCCTGCTCTGGGGTCACCGAATGGAGCGCTTCCTTGGGAGTATTGCGAAATGGTCCGCCCGAGGCCGTTAGGATCAGGCGGGCGATCTCGCTGTGGCGGCCCGCCTTCAGGCACTGGTAAACGCCACTATGCTCGCTGTCGACGGGGATCAGCTCGGTGCCGGCTTTGCGAGCTGCGCCCATGACGAGTTTTCCCCCAGCTACGAGCGTTTCCTTGTTGGCCAGTCCTACGCGTTTGCCTAACTCCACGGCTCGGTACGTGGCCTCCAGCCCTGCAATTCCCACGATCGCAGAAATCACCACATCCACTTCGGGAGCGGTGCTGGCTGCCACGTAGGCCTGTGGGCCCCAGGCAAGCTCAGGCCATTGGCTCCTGGGCAAGCCGAGTTGCTCCAACCGCTCCTGCAGCAGCCGCCAACCGTTCTCGGTCGCCACGACGGCCAAACGGGGTCGGAACTCCACGATTTGGCGGGCGAGTTCATCGACATTGCAGCCAGCCACGAGCGCATACACCCGGAACCGGTCCGGCCACCGCCGGATCACGTCCAAGGTATTGCGTCCGATCGAACCGGTGGATCCTAGGATGGTTACTGCGCGCATGAACCGACCCACCCGCCTCTCGCATCATAGCATCCAAGATCTTAGTTGGGGACCCCGATGAGGCCACGCCTGGCGGGGCGCCGGGGAGGCAGGTTTGCTTCAGGGGTCTTTGTGTGAGGTTGGTCTCGCTTTGGTGGGAGTTGCCTCCCCGGCCTGTCCTAATTCTAGAATATGAACATTGGAAGTTCAAGCGTGGCCGCGGAAAATTTTTTGTTCAGCCTTGAACGACCACGCCGGCGATTTCCTCTAAGACCTTGATTGTGGACGAGTAATCCTCTTCACTCCAACCTTTGGCCAAGGCCGCCTGAAAGATCTGGTGGGTCAAAGCGGTTCCAGGAATTGGAACCCGGACGTGGGCGGCTAGTTCCAGTGCCAGCCCTAGATCCTTATACATCCACTTGGTCGAAAAGTGCGTGCTGAAGTCTCGCCGCAAGACGTTAGGACCCTTGGCCGCCACTAGGTTCGACCGGGCCCCGGTGTTGTTGATGACTTCGAGGAGTAAGTTCGGGTCGACCCCTGCCTTGACTGCCAGGACCATCCCTTCGTTAAAGGCCTGCAGGATGTTGGCCTGGATTAGGTTCTGAACCACCTTGACCCGCAAGCCCATACCCGGCCCCCCGCAGTAAAAAAACTGCGTGCCCATAGCCTCCAGGTAAGGTCGCACGCGTTCAAATATCTCCCGCTTGCCGCCCACCATGAACGTCAGCGTGCCAGACTCGGCTCCGGCTTTGGACCCGGTCACCGGAGCATCCAGCATCTCCACCCCCTTGGCTTCCAGTTGCCGGTTGATCTCGGCGGAAACCAGTGGGGAGATGGTACTGCAGTCGACCACCACTAGACCCGCTTCGGCCCCTTCGATTACGCCGCCCGGGCCCAAAATGACCCCTCGGCTCATTTCGGTGTCCCCCACGCACACAAACACACACTCGACCTGGGCGGCGACCTCTTTCGGACTCCCGCAAGCTACTGCGCCTTCTTCCGATGCCAGGCGCTCGGCTTTGGCCCTGGTGTGGGACCAAACCCAAAGCTCGTGACCCTTGCGGCGCAGGTTCCGGGCCATCGGGTAGCCCATGATGCCCAAGCCCAAGAAGCCAAGCTTGGCCATTGCGTTTACCTCCTTGACGATGAAGTGATGATTGTACGAGCTGAAGTGGCTGTGGCACAATTGCATTCCGTGAGACCGAGCGTCCTGGTCACCAAGCGCATCTTCCCTGAAGCAATTGAGCTGCTGGAGCGCTACTGCGAGGTGGATTACGAAGCTACGGACGATGGTTTACCTGCTGAGCAACTGTTAAGGCGAGCGCGGGGCAAGCAGGCGATCGTCAGCCAGTTGACGGACAAATTCACCGCCGACGTCATCAACCAACTGCAGGGGATCCGCGTGATTGCGAACGTGGCCGTGGGCTACGACAACGTGGATCTGGACGCGGCCACGCGAGCAGGCATCTTGGTAACCAACACTCCGGACGTGCTCACGGATACGACTGCAGATTTGGCCTTCGGCTTGCTGTTGGCTGCCGCGCGCCGGATCGTCGAAGGTCACCAGTTCGTTCACTCCGGCCAATGGAAGAACTGGGCGATCGATTTGCTGGCCGGTTATGACGTGCATCACAAGACGCTGGGCATCGTGGGTTTTGGGCGCATCGGTCGTGCGGTTGCCCGTCGCGCCTTAGGCTTCTCCATGCAGATACTCTACTACGACCTCGAACGGGCTCCTGCGGAAGTCGAGCAGGAGCTGGATGCCCGGTACGTGTCGCTAGAGGAATTGCTGCGGAATTCGGATTTCGTGAGCATCCACGTGCCTCTGAATTCCAACACCCGGCATCTGATCGGTGCCAGAGAACTCGGCTTGATGAAACCGACGGCGATTCTCATCAACACGGCTCGGGGACCTGTCATCGATGAGGAGGCTCTTGTTCGGGCTCTCCGTGAGGGCATTATCGCTGGGGCAGGCCTGGACGTGTTCGAAAACGAACCTCGAGTGCACCCAGGGCTGCTCGAGCTGCGGCAAGTCGTTCTCACCCCGCATATCGGAAGTGCTTCTATTGAGACCCGGCGCAAGATGTGCTTGATGGCAGTGGAGAATGCTTTGGCTGCTTTGCGCGGGGAGCGGCCGCCCAATCTGGTCAACCCCGAGGCGTGGAAAGGCAACTGAACCGAGCGGAGTTCTGGCATTCTGACGGCATTGGTGAAACAGCCTGGGTTGCTGGACCACTGGTGTGACCACCACGAAACAGTCGGCTATGAGGGTATTGTTCGTCTTCGGCACGCGTCCTGAAGCCATCAAGCTCTGCCCGGTGGTTCAGAGATTAGCGGTCGAGCGGGAGTGGGCCCAGGTGCGTGTTTGCGTCACTGCGCAGCATCGGGAGATGCTGGACCAGGTGCTGGCGGTCTTCGGCGTCCGACCCGACTGGGATTTGGATCTCATGCGGCCTGGCCAAAGCCTGTTCGAGTCCACCAGCCGGATCGTCGCTGGCTTAGAGCCGGTGCTGCGGGAGGAGAAACCCGACCTAGTTGTGGTTCAGGGCGATACGACCACAACGTTGTGCGGGGCCCTAGCGGCATTTTACATGCGCGTGCCGGTGGCGCACGTGGAAGCTGGGTTGCGCACGGGCGACATGCAACAGCCGTTCCCCGAGGAAATGAATCGCGTGCTGACGAGCCGCTTGGCAGCTTTGCACTTCGCTGCCACTGCCCGGGCGGCCCAGAACCTGGTATTGGAAGGGGTTCCGCGGGACAGGATCTTGGTGACTGGCAACACAGTCATTGATGCCGTACTGGATGTAGCTAGACGACTCGAGCAAGGAGAGCTTACCGGCTTGGGGGCGGACCTTCCACAGGATGGACGCAAGTTGATCGTAGTGACCGCGCACCGCCGGGAAAGCTTCGGGCGGCCGCTGGAGCGGATTTGCGAGGCGCTGGTACGGTTAGCACGACGGGGCGATGTACGGATTGTGTACCCGGTGCACCCGAATCCCAACGTGTCCGGCCCAGTGAGGAGGTTACTCGGAGGCGTGCCCTACGTGGAGTTGTGGGAGCCACTGGAGTACGTGGGGTTTGTGGACCTGTTACGACGGGCGTACCTGGTGGTCACCGATTCAGGTGGGATCCAGGAAGAGGGACCTTCGTTGGGCAAGCCCATTCTGGTGTTGAGGGAGAAGACCGAGCGGCCGGAAGCCGTTGAAGTGGGGACGGTTCGGCTGGTGGGGACGGATCCGGATCGGATCGTGGCTGAGGCGACGAGGCTACTGGAGGACGAGCAAGCGTACGCACGCATGGCGCGCATTCACAACCCTTACGGTGATGGGCGGGCGAGCGAGCGCATAGTAGCGGGAATTCGTTCATTTTGGGAGGGAAAAAGTTTAGCTGGGGTGCCGGAGTTCAGGGTTTCTTAAACGTTTTCGAAACACCCCTCCTTCTCACAGCCCCGCTACCCTGGGCGATACCAGGAGGCTCACCCCATCCATGTCGACACCAAACGCTGTCCACGGTTCCGCCCCCAAGTCCACTCACACCGACTTGGCCAGCTCGTTGCAGCGTTGGATCATTGGCCAGCCCGCGGCCATCGCCGCTATTGTGCCCTACATCGAAATGTACGAAGCGAACTTGGCTCCTCCAGGGCGCCCGGTGGGCGTGTTCATGCTGCTGGGGCCCACCGGTACCGGCAAGACTCACACGGTCGAAAGTCTGGCTCAGGTCCTCCACGGCAGCCCGAAGAACGTCCTGAAGATCGATTGCGGTGAGTTCCAGTTGGATCATGAGGTCGCCAAGCTCATCGGGGCGCCACCTGGATACCTGGGTCATAGGGAGACCCACCCCATGATCACCCAGCAAAAGCTTCAGGCCGTCACCAGCCCCCACTCGGACCTTTCCATCGTTCTATTCGATGAGGTTGAGAAGGCGGCTCCTTCGTTGGTCCAACTACTGCTCGGCGTTCTCGACCGGGCCATCTTGCACCTGGGCGACAATACTACGGTCAATTTCGAAAAGAGCCTGATCTTCATGACTAGCAACGCCGGCGCGAAAGAGATGCAGGAGCTGTTACGACCCAAGTTCGGTTTCCCGCGGGAGGCCACCTTGGATCCGGCGGAGTTGGGTAACCGGTTGGACCGCGTGGGGCGGCTGGCCATCCAGAAGCGGTTCCCGCCCGAGTTTGTCAATCGGATCGATGTGATCGTGACTTACCACCCGCTGTCTGAAGAGTCGCTCCAGGCCATACTCGACCAGCAACTTGAGGCGTTCCAGCGCCACGTCATCGAGCGGCTCGGCGAAGGGGCGTTCCGCATCGAGGTGTCGGACGAGAGCCGCCAGTTTTTGCTCCGACACGGCACTAGCCCGGAGTACGGTGCTCGAGAGCTCAAGCGTGTGATCCACCGGCACGTAGTGCAGCCAGTGGCTTCTTTGGTGGCGCGGGGTCAGGTGCCTGGGGGATCAACACTGCGGGTCGTCTATGACCCCGAGGGGGATGGGTTGCAAATTCGAGTGGATCCTGGCCTGGGGCTTGCCAAGCCTGTGTCGCGGTTGACGGCTTCGGTGGCTCGGCGCAAATCTAGCCGCGCCGAGGTGGACTTGCCAGCCAGTTGCGTTCGTGTGCCGGCGTGACCAGGCGGTTCAGGGCGTAGGGGCTTTGCCGGCCAGGTTCACAAGCAGGGTTTCTGCGACCGTGGTGTTTGGTCCAGTGGCTATCTCCAAGCGAAACTGCAAATTCTGGCTGGTGGGCCGGTAGATCACGCTACCGTTGCGCAAATGGGCCAGATCCAGTTGCACCACGTGTTCTCGATCCGCATCCCGAATGATCAACCGTCCTTCAGTGGCATTGCGCACAGCTAAGGCGTAGCGGTTCCAGTGTAGGTGGACAGCTTGGGCCGAGGGCGTGGCTGTCAGATCCAACCGGTACGGATCCTCAGACGGCTCCGACGGCAGGGCGGACCGCAAGCTGACTGCTACTTGGAACCCGAGCACAGTACCCAGAAGCAGGAAGACGAACGAGAGCGGCAGCCAAAGCCAATTCGTGCGCAGCCCGATACGCCGCGGCCCCACCACGCTCGGTAGGGCCTGAGGCTCGCTTGGAGCCGGCGCTTGCATTCCGCCGTTGGGCGATGAAGGTGACGGCTCGTTATCTGCAGAGGCTTCTGGTTGTGCGAACCCGACGGGGTGTTGGTGCGATCGATCCATGGCGCTGGCGCGTAGCAGGTTTGCATTAGCCCTCAAATCGACACTTGGGATTGGTCGTCCACGCATCGGAAACGCCCGCTCGTTGAATTTTTCCAAGGTGATGAGCTCGGCCGGCTCGAACAGAGCCCCCACCAGTCGTCCCTCTGAATCGGGGCGCAGAACGAATAGGAAGGCCCGCCAACCGGGGTTGGTTGGCATCCAAGCCAGGTCTGGGGCTGGTGGGGTTGTGGATCCGCACCAGCTCTGGTAAACACCCACCGGTGCGAGCAAGCTTGACCTCGTACCCGCGCTCTCCCACCGGCTCCGCATTTCTGACCAGACGGTGGGACTGGCGGCTGAAGAAGCCTCCTGGGGGTGAATGACTTGCGGGTGAACCGGCTCAAAGTCGTCTACGCGGACTTGGCTGGGCTCTTCGACTACACCCAGTAGGAGCCCGCAGGCCTCGGTCCCGACCTGATGGTGCTGGTGGATCTCCTGGGCCAAGTGTTCTACCACGTCGGAGTTGATGCGAACACGGAGGCCAAGTGCTGCACAGTCGCAGACGAGATAATCCTGGCCGCCATTTGCCGTAGGCTCCATACCGCCGCGCCAGGGCTCCTAGCCAGTAGCCTGAGCCCTCCATAGTTCCATCGGCTTTGCGAGCACCCCAGGTTTAGTGTCTAAGGGATACTGGCGTTGGGATGGCTGGCACGCTGTTCGTGGTTTCCACGCCCATCGGCAACCTAGAGGACATCACCTACCGCGCTGTGCGCATTTTGAGCGAGGTCGAGCTGATCGCCTGCGAAGACACTCGCCGCACGCGCCAGCTGCTCCAGCGGTACAACATCCAAAAGCCCCTTCTCAGCTATCACGAGCATAACGAGCGTGTCCGCGTTCCCGAACTACTCGAACGCCTTCAAAGCGGAGCCAGCGTGGCCCTGGTCTCCGATTCTGGCACCCCGTTGATCTCCGATCCGGGTTACCGGTTGGTGGCGGCTGCGGTGGAGGCTGGGGTCCCAGTCGTTCCGATTCCTGGACCCTCGGCAGTACTGGCTGCCCTTGCGGGTGCCGGCTTACCCTGCGAGCGATTTTGTTTCATGGGATTCCTGCCGGCCAAGCCTTCGGAGCGCCGCCAGCGGCTCGCCGAACTGGCGGCAAGCTCCATAACGGCGGTTTTTTATGAAGCCCCACACCGGATTCTCGAAACGTTAGAAGATCTGGCTGAGATGGTGCCCGACCGACGGGTAGTTATCGCGCGGGAATTGACGAAGCTTCATGAGGAGTTTCTGAGGGGCAGTCCGCGGGAACTGTTGGAAATCCTGCGTCGACGGTCCAGCATCAAGGGTGAGATCACGGTGGTCGTAGGCAAACCACCGGAAAAGCCGCCCACCGCGAGTGAAGAAGAGATTTGGATGACTTACGAGGTGTTGCGCAGCGAAGGCTTGCCGGAGATGGAAGCGATCAAGCAAGCCGCTCGCAAGCTTGGGCTGGCCAAGCGTGAAGTGTACCGGCTGGTGAAGGCGAAGGCGGACCAGAAGAAGTGAGCGCCACGGGGAAGGATTCCTGACGGTGAGCTAGGGAGGTTGCCGAGGAGGCTCGGACGGATCCCGGGCTGGGCAAGCCCAGCCCGGGGAGCTCGTCCATCACTTGCCGGTGGGCACCCACAATTTGCGGTAGTTCAAGGTACCGGGTTGCCCCAGGACCACAAAGACGTACTCCCTACCGTCCTTTGTGGCATGGGTGCCGGGCGGCACTGTGTTCTTCGGTCCAGCCAGAAGGATACCGGAGCCGTCGCCTGCCGGCGGGCCAAAGTCGACCACGCCTTCGGGGAAGTCTTGCTCCCAAGGAGCCTTCTCGGGAGGAACGAAGGGTTCGGCGACAAAATCGGGTCCCTCGGTCGTAATGACCTCGTCCATTTGTTCGCCGATTTTGTACTGGTAATGGATGGCCAGGGGAGGTTGCGGGACAGGCAACCGCACCCCTTTCTGGTAGAAGTTCAGTTTCCAGTTCTCGATGGCCTGCTGGTAGATAAGCTTTCGTTGCAGGTTGTGGAAGGCCTCCAGCTCCTTGAGCTGCTGGATGGCCAAGGCTCGGACGTAATCCGAGGAAACGATGTTTGGCAGTTGTGTGGTCGCCATGGGCGTTCGGGTAATCCCTCCTTGCAAGAAGCGGTACGAGAACCCTGTTGGTACAGGGTTCCTCGCCGGTTCCATCCTAAGGGAGCAAAGGTGAAGGTTCGGGGGTGTACGGTGCGTAACAGGCTGGCGATGAAAGAAATCCGAGACCTTCGCGTCGGTAACCGACCACTTTGGAGCTGCCCCGATAGCGATCTGGCTTGGGCACTCAGATCGCCCACTTGGCGCGCATATCCCGGTGCAGTCTCCGATTGGCTTCCTGGTCGTTGACCACCTTTTCTGTTTGTGGATCCCATTCCAGCGGCCGCCGCAGGCGCACGACCAGGTCGCTGAGGTGACTGATCGTATCGCAGCGTAAGGCGGCTTCGAAGGGGCTGACCGTGGGCTGGCGCCTTTTCACGCAATCGATGAAGTTCCGATAGTGGTCATCGCTCCGGTACAGTCGCTCGTCGTTGGCACGGAATTCCACACGTTGCAGGGACGGGCGACTCGCTTCCAGGCCTCCTCGGTCGACACTGATCCAACCCTGCGTGCCGAAGAAGGTCGTTCCGTGATCGGACCAGCGTTGTCGATAACGGCTGACCACCGGCCGAGCGGTACGAAAGTCCATGAAGCGCAATCGCACGCCGTTAGCGTAGTAACAGTGTATGTCCCACTGGTCCACGGTATCGAGCAAGCCGTATTCCGGTATGTGGCCCGTGCCTTCATAGAACACGGGACTGGTGTGGTCCATTCCCAGGCCCCATTGCGCGATGTCCAACGGGTGCACACCCCAGCCGGCTATGAAGCCTAAGGAGTAATCGTAAATGTGGTACGCCCCGAAGCTGGTACACCGGTCCACCGTGTAGGGGCGTAGCGGAGCCGGTCCACACCACAGGTCATAGTCCAAGTCCTCAGGAGGCTCCACTGGGCGGAGTGAGCCGTAGCGGGGTACCGACAATGAGGGTCGGCCACCATAGGATTCCCATTGTTGCGACGCGTCCGGACACCACACTTCCACCCGCTGGATTTCCCCGAGGTAGCCATTGCGCACCAGCTCGCAAGCGTAGCGAAAGTGGGCTTCGGAACGCTGCTGCGTACCGTACTGGAATATGCGGCCATTTTTGCGGAGCTCCTCGCGCAACCGCCACGACCAGGTCATCGCTACGCTGAGGGGCTTTTCGACGTACATATCTTTTCCGGCCCGAGCGGCCGCAAGGGCCAGCGGCACGTGCCAATGGTCGGGCGTGGCGATCACGACCGCGTCCACATCCGAGCGCTCGAAGATCTCCCAGGGGTTCTGGTAGGCTCTGACATAGTCCCCGCCGTAGTAGCGGTTGAGCTCCTGGCGTTTCTGCTCCCGCCGGCTACGATAGGCGTCACAAATGGCCACCACGCGAACATCGCTGAATTCCATAAAGCGGCTCAGCAAGTAGCTGCCGCGACCGCCCACGCCGAAAATGGCCAGGTTGACGCGTTCACTGGGGGCTTGCGTCCCGAAGACCCCGGCTGGGACCACCACAGGCGCTAGAGAAGTGGCTCCGGCCAGTTGCTTAATGAAATCCCGTCGATGTGGACTCGTCAGATCCGATGTAGGCTGGCCTGGCTTCATGTTCACCTCCAGTGGATCGCTTAGGCCGCCACCTCGCTCAGCACGCTTTTCAGGTAGTGCCAGCTCCGGCGGGCTTGCTCCACCGTCCCGCATTCGACGCTGAGCACGATCAGTTCGCGTGGGCTCCGGCGGCAAAGGTCGACTACCTTGCGCCAGTCAATCACACCGTCGCCGCAAGCGCATCCCACCGCCGTACCAGTAACTTTGCCGCGCTCGGCCTCGGACTGTTCGATAGAGATGTCCTTGGCGTGCACGTGCACTAGCCGATCGAGGCAGTGCTCCAGCCAGGCGATCGGATCTTGCCCAGCTAGATACGCATTGCCGGTATCGAAGTTAATGCCGATGACGGGCGACTCCACCAGACTGTAAATGCGATCTAGGCCCTCCGGTGTCTTACTGTATTGCTGGTGGGGTTCCAGGCCGATGAGGACGCCACGTGGTTCGGCAACACTAGCCACCTCACGTAGCACGTAGCGCATCAGCACGTGGTCCTCTTCTGGAGTCGTCCAGCTAGGTTTAGGGCCTTCGTCGGTGTTCACCACGGGAGCGCCACATTCAGCCGCGTAGCGCACCGCTTGCTTGAGGTACTCTAGGCTGACCTCGGGCTTGCACAGAGGGGCATGAGAGGACAACCCTGATAGCTTCACTCCCACCCGCTCGCAAGCGCGCCGGATTCGATACGGATCGTCCAGCATGGAGACACTGTGGAAGTAGCCGGCCTCGCTCAACAGCTCCCGTCCCCAGTGGACCATAGGTTCCACGTACTCGTAGCCGATCTCTGCCGCTTGTTCGACAGCCCACTCGAAGGGTTTGTCGGCCGAGCGGGCGAACTCTAGGTTGATGCCCAGTGCGACCCTCGCCATAGGTGCCCTCCCTAAATCCGAAAACTGCTGCGGACGCTGTCGTGACACTATCACCAAGGGCCACAAGAGAGCAAGGCCGGAATCCAGCGTGGGACCCACCAGCGCCCGGAGTGGCGTAGGCCCGACCCCTGCCGGATCCGTGGTATTGTAAAGGCTTTCAAGTTCAGCGGAGCGTGGAGCCGTGCAGTACACCGTCGCCTTTGGCTGGCTCGATTGGTTGGTGCTGTTGGGTTTCTTTGGGGGCTTGGCAGCCATCATCGCCTGGGTGCTCCGGCAGAAGGAAGAAGACACGGCGGATTACTTTCTGGCCGGACGCAGTGCAGGCTGGCTAGCTGTAGGAGCCTCGATTTTTGCGTCGAATATCGGCTCGGAGCACTTGGTGGGCCTGGCCGGAACCGGCTACGAAAGCGGCATGGCTATGGCGCACTGGGAGATGCACGCTTGGCTGATCCTGGTGCTCGGTTGGGTCTTTGTGCCCTTCTATGCTCGGAGCCGTGTGTTTACCATGCCGGAGTTCCTTGAACGCCGCTACGCTCCCGCGGCCCGCACGATTCTCTCGTTGATTTCCCTGGTCAGCTATGTGCTCACCAAGGTGGCCGTGACAGTCTACGCCGGCGGGGTGGTGTTCAAGACCGTGCTTGGCATCGATCAGATCATGGGGATCGATTTCTTCTGGATCAGTGCCATCTCGCTGGTAGCCGTCACCGGCTTGTTCACAGTGCTCGGAGGCATGCGGGCGGTTTTGTACACAGCGATCTTGCAAACCCCGGTACTGATTCTCGGCTCTGTGGTGATCCTGTTCGCCGGTTTGCGTGCCGTGGGGGGATGGGGAGAAGTGGAGCGCCTGGTGGGCGACAATATCCATCTGATTCGGCCTGCAAGCGATCCGAATTTCCCCTGGACCGGTGTCTTGTTCGGCAGCGCCATCATTGGCTTCTGGTACTGGTGTACGGATCAATACATTGTGCAGCGCACGCTTTCGGCAAAGGATCAGCGCGAGGCGCGACGCGGCGCCATCTTTGCTGCCTACTTGAAGCTCCTGCCGGTATTCATCTTTCTAGTTCCGGGAATGATTGCCTATGCTCTGAACGCCAAGGGCATCGTGCGGGTACCGAGCGCAGACCAAGCGTTTCCCACGCTGGTGGCCACGTTATTGCCTACTGGGGTCAAAGGTGTAGTGGTGGGCGGGCTCGTGGCAGCGCTCATGAGCTCGCTGGCTTCACTCTTTAACTCCTCAGCCACCTTGTTCACCGTCGACTTTTACAAACGCTTCCGGCCGCATTCGAGCGAGCAGCATTTGGTTCTGGTCGGGCGCATTGCGACGGCTACGGTGGTGGGCTTGGGCATTGTGTGGATCCCGCTGATGCGTTCCATTGCCGCTGTGCTTTACGAATACTTGCAAAACGTTCAGGGATTGATCGCTCCCGGGATCGCAGCAGTCTTCTTGTTGGGTGTTTTTTCGACGCGTGTGACCGGCGCAGCTGGCGTGGCCGGGCTCGGGTTCGGATTTGTCATGGGCATGCTGCGGCTGGTGCTGGATGTTTTTGAGGAGTCGCTCAGGCCAGGCACGATCTGGCACTGGATGGTTTCGATCAACTGGTTGCACTATTGTGAGCTGTTGTTCGTGGCCACCGTAGGGGTGATGCTGCTGGTAAGCCTGTTTACCAAGAAGCCGGACTTGAAGCAGATCGAGGGCCTGACGTACGCCTCCTCTACACCGGAGCAACGGGCGGAAACCCGAGCCAGCTGGAACTACTGGGACGTGATTCACACGCTGGTGGTCCTGAGTGTCATCGTGTGGTTCTACGTGCGGTTCTGGTAAGCTGGCGTTGCTTTGGCCCGTGAGGGGGTTGGGGAAACTCGCAGGGCGTCACACGGCAAGCCGGCTACTGGGCCTGTAGATCCGCTGAGCCGCACGCAGCGGGGCCACGGACTCACTTACCCCGATAATTCCACAACAGTTCAATAGCTATGCCGCCCAGTCGTTCGGCGTCAACGTAGGCAAAACGTCCGGAGCCCGGCTGATCTTTCTGCCCCCAAGCCCCAGACATGATCACGGGAAAACCAGCCTTCTCCCACTCGGCAATGGCCTGATCCATATCGTCGACCTGGAAGGCCAAATGGTGCACGCCCTCGCCATGGCGTTCGAGGTGCTCACGGTAGATGTCCGGGCCACGAAGCGACAAGATCCACTCGTATGGGACTTGGCCGTGGCGCTGCCAGCCCAGTCGCATCTCGAAATCAGCCGGCTGGCCACGATAGAGGCGATCTCGCAAAGGTGTCTGCGTGTAGGTCATTGCCGGGAAACCTAGCCGGGCCCAGTAAGCCGACACAGGCTCCAGATCCCGGACCACAAAAGCGTACTGGGCAATTCGGTGCTGCGGGCTCGGAGGCAGTGACTCGGCACCAGGGTCTTCACCGGAGGCCCAGAATAGGCCGAGGACGTACTTGCCTTGTGACTCGGTGTCCAGCCATACGTAGCGGAACTTGCGCGCAGAACCTTGCCAGCTGACTTCTTGCAGGACGGACACCCCTTGACTGGCCAGCCGTTCGAGCTCCTTATCGAGCTCAGTTTCGTCTTTGACCCGGTGCATTAGGCTGAATATCCCCGAGCCATGGCGCTGAGCGAACTCCCGGAAAGCATTCTGCCCGTCTAGGGGCTGGATCCAAACCGTGCGAGTATCGGCGAACCAACCCAAGGCCACGCGCAGCTGACCACTGGCCGGCTGCCCTCGGAAGGTGGAAGCAGGCAGCCATACCTCAGTCCAGTCGCTCATTTGCACGAAAGGAAGCTTTTGCGCCTGGCGCCAGGTTTGGTCCAGATCTTGGACGACCCAAACGATCTGGTCGACGCGGCGATAAAACTCAGGCAACTCACCAGCAGCGATGGCTCCGGTGGCGGTTATCGCGATCAGGAAATTCGGAGTCCAACGGGAACGCATAGTTAACTCCTTTCGCTCAAGGATCTCACAGCGCGCGTTGAGGAGCAGGCCCGGTGGATTCCCGGACGACGAGTTCTGGCTCGATTACGATCTCTTGACCCATGCTCAAGTGCTCTGGCGGCGCGGTCAGCAACTCGAAGACCATGTGCCCGATCCGGCGCCGGGGGATGTTCAGTGTGGTGAGCGAGGGGTTCAAGAATTCCGCAAGTGCTATGTTGTCGAATCCGGTGACGGAGACCTCTTCGGGTACCTGGATCCCGCGATCCCGGAGTTCTCTGAGGACTCCAATGGCCATGAAATCGTTTACGCAAACCACCGCCGTCGGCCGGAACCCCATAGCCAGTAGCTGGTTCATTGCAGCCCGGCCACCTGCCGGACCATCGGCTTGGGTGACCGTTACATGCTCCACATCGGGGTACCGGCGGACCATTTGCAGGAACGTGCGTCGACGTTCTTGAAGCGGGCTCAAGCTGGCGTGATGGCCCACGAATGCCATACGGCGGTGGCCCAGCGCGTACAGGTACTCGAGCACCCGCTGCATGCCTTTTTCGTAGCGCACCCGAATGTTCGTCATGTTGGGTCCCGGTCGGCCCACGTCGTAGAACACCACCGGAAGGTTCTGCTGGGAGAGCTCCTCGAACAACTGCGGATCGATTTCCGAAACGATGATGGCCAGTCCAGCAACACGGCGGGCGAGCATGGAGCGGACGCTTTCGAGCAATCGTTGCCGGTCGTAGTTGGTGTTCTCGACGACGACCTCGTAACCGGCTTGTTGGGCGCGGGCTTCGGTGGCGCAAAAGATGTCCAGGAAAAACGGATTCTCGATGTTGGAGACGATCATGCCCAGCGTGCGGGTCTTGGCGCCGGCGAGTAACCGAGCATGGTAGTTCGGCAAGTAGTGCAGCTGGCGCACCGCCCGCAGCACGCGTCGACGGGTTTCCTCGCGAACTCTCGGGGAGTTGTTGAGCACGCGCGAAACGGTAGCGGTGGAGACACGAGCAAGGCGTGCCACTTGTTGAAGCGTTGCCACGCGGCTGCGCGATCGGTCGTCGTCAGAAGTGGGGGCGTGCGACGATTTAGGGTCCATCGCTGCTCCAACCTATTGTAGGTCTGATGCCTACGTGTTGGGGGAGAGGGGTCGAGGGACGGTGCGGTGCGGTAACAGTTGACTGCCGGAAGTTGTCCGTATATGATTTCTGCGAGAGCGTGAGAGCGCTCTCAAAAATTCGGTACAGGGAGTTGGTGAAGGAGGGTCGCACGTGCGGTGGAAAGGGAGAGTCGTTCCGTTTCTCTTCTCGTTGATCTTGCTAGGGATACTGGCGAGTCCACTAGCCGGCCAGCAGGATCGAGGTGCGTTTACTGGGATCGTGACTGACCCGACCGGGTCAGCGGTGCCCCGCGTGCAGATCACAGTGGAGAACGTTGCCACGGGGGCCATCTACAAGTCGGAAACGAACGAGTTGGGCCAGTACACGATTCCTAACCTGCCAGTCGGGAAATACCGTTTGACTTTCGAAGCGCCTGGTTTCCGGACCGTGGTCCGCGACGGGCTGAGCTTGAGCGTTGCTCAGGTGGCGCGTGTGGACGTGCAACTGGAGCTAGGTGCGACGACCGAGTCGATCACGGTCACAGCGGAAGTGCCGCTGTTGCAGACTGAGACGCCGGATGTAGGCACCACCCTTGACAGTCGGCGCGTGATCGACCTGCCGTTGAGCTTCAGCGGTGGGCGCTACCCTGAGGACTTTGCGTATCGTCTGACGCCGGGTGTGGAGGGCAATAACTGGACTAGCCGGATCAATGGAAGCCCGGCTTTCGCCAAGGAAGTGCTGCTGGAAGGGGCTTCGGCCACGATTTACATCCAGGGGCACTTCGGCGAGTCTAGCGTTTCCCTTGAAGCCGTCGAGGAGTTTAAGGTCCAAACCAGTGGCATGAGCGCCGAGTATGGGCGCACGGCTGGTGGGATCTTCAACTTCGTGATGAAGTCCGGCACCAACGAGCCTCACGGGAGCGGCATGTTCCAGTTCCGCAACGAGTCGCTGAACGCGAACTCGTTTGCCAACAACGCCTATGGTCGCCCACGCCCGCGGGACCGGCGCCACAACTGGGCGCTGTCGTTTGGTGGGCCGGTACTAGTGCCTAAGCTCTACGACGGTCGCAACAAGAGCTTTTTCTACATAGCGTTTGAGAAATACAAGGACCAGAACCGCGGTACCGGCACCCCTACGCGAACGGTTCCCACTTTGCAGTGGTACGAAGGCGACATGAGCAACTACCTGACTGGGGAGCTTCTGGGGCGCGACAAATTGGGCCGGCCGGTCTATCGGGGTCAGATCTACGATCCGGCGACAGTTCGGACTCTAGCGGACGGAACGGTGATCCGGGACCCCTTCCCCGGAAACATCATCCCAAAGTCGCGGATGTCCAGGGTGTCCCAAAACGTGGCAGCAATCATGAAGAAGCACTACCCGCCGCTCGTCGAAGGGGCGATGATCAACAACAGCTTCTTCCCCACGTTCAACACTTACAAGTTCGAGCAGAAGCAGTTTTCCATCAAGGCCGACCACTACGTTTCGGCGCAGCATAAGTTGAGTGGGATGGTCGCGTGGGTGGACCGGCCCCGAATTTTGCTGGATCAAGGCGGCTTGTGGGACTTCAACGATCCTAAGGGTGGCCCATTCTCAAAGGCGCGGCTGCAACAAGTGGAAACGCACATGGGTCGGTTGAGCTACGACTGGACTATCCGGCCCAACTTGCTGAATCACCTTGGGCTGGCTTTCAACCGGCAGTTCAACCCCAGTCGCTCGCTCCATTTGGATGAACCGGGCGCCAAGATCCTCGGCATCACAGGCATCGATCAGGAACACAATTACCCGGAGATCAACTGGAGCGGCGGCGATCGTGTCAGCCTAGACAACATTGGTTACAACAAGAACGACTTCATCGTGGGTACGACCTGGGAAGTGCTGAACACGCTCTCCTGGATCAAGGGCCGTCACTCCATGAAGTTTGGCTTCGACTGGAAACGCTCGACGCTTTCGGACCACTTCACGCCCACGCCAGGTACCTTTAACTTTTCGGCCGATCTGACGGGATTGCCTGGATTCCCTAAGACGGGGCACCCGTTCGCGAGCTTCTTCTTGGGTGCCGTTTCGAGTGCCAGTGTGCCTATTGATCCGCCGATGACCAGTGATCTGTACGCTGTGGCGGCTTTCATCCAGGACGACATCAAGGTCAGCCGTCGGTTCACGCTCAACATCGGATTGCGTTGGGAGGGCCAGCCCCAGCAGACCGAGTGGCATGACCGGTTGCATAACTTCAACCCGAATCTGATCGATCCGTGGACGGGCTTGAAGGGCGCCGTGGAATTTGCAGGCAAGGGGCCGGGCCGGACTGGGAAGCGTTACTTCACCCCGAATCAGTGGAACGACTTTGCTCCACGGTTTGGCTTCGCCTACCAGGTGGCCAAGCGTCTGGCGATTCGAGGCGCTTATGGGATTTTCTTCAATGCTCGGGCGCCGAATGACTGGGGTGGAGTACCGTACGGCCGCAAGTACGGCTTTACTCAGGAGAACCGCGTCCCGCCTGCGGGCAATCTGCCAGCGTTCAACTGGGACGACGGTTACCGAGGCCAAGTGGTCCAAGCTCAGCTGGATCCTTCCAACAAGCAAGACTTTTGGGGCTTGGTTCACTGGAACCCGGATGGAGGGAAGGTCGCCTACACGCAGCAATGGAACTTCAACATCCAGTTTGAGTTGCCGGGCCAGATGGTGTTGGATTTGGGTTACGTAGGGACGAAGTCTACGGGCTTGATCGGCAATCAGTTGCAGCAACTCAACCAGATGGATCCGAAGGTGCTGCAACTGGGCGACATGCTAGGCCAGTGGATCAGCAGCGAGGCGGAAATCCCTCCTGCTGCCAAGGCCTTAGGAGCAGTCTACCCCTGGACGAAGGTTCCGCCTGCAGAACGGCCCATGGGAGGCTGGCTACCCATCCGCCAGACCTTACAGCCCTTCCCCCACATCATGTACTGGAACACCATCCTGGCTTACAACGCTCCGCTGGGCTTCAGCACGTACCATGCGCTACAAGTCCAGCTCAACAAGCGGTACTCGCATGGTATCAGCTGGCTGGCCAACTATACCTTCTCTAAGGCCATCGACAACATCGAGAGCAACTTCAACACCTGGGTCAACTACGGACGCCCGCTTGACTATTACAATCTGAAGCTCGAAAAGACGATCTCGCCCTACGACATGACGCACGTCGTCAAGGTCGGGCTGAGCTATGAGCTCCCGGTAGGGCGGGGCCGGAAGTTCGGCTCCGATTGGCACCCGGTGCTGGATGCGCTTCTCGGTGGCTGGCAGCTGCAATACCTGGGCAACTACCGAACCGGTACGCCACTGTCATTCCCCGGAACCGCGGTGCCGAACTTCAACAACGCTACAAACCGCGCCGTTTTTGAGAACCCGCGGGGCGAGCCGCTGATGATCCCCTTCGACGAGTCGAAGTTCGACGTGTCGAACGTCAGCACTCCTGGCTTTGCTGCGCATAAGATTCTGAACACGAAGATCGTTCGGGATCCGCGCCGGTACGAGTTGGGCAATGCTTCCTACGCTATGTCGCAGGCTCGCGGCTTCCCTTACTACTCGGAGGATCTGGGCCTACACAAAAACTTCCGAGTGGCGGAGAAGTACCGCTTCCAAGTCCGGGTGGAGATGCTCAACGCGTTCAATCGGCATCGCCTGAGCTCGATCCAGACGCACCCGGCCAGCCCGTTATTTGGGCAGGTCACCGGCGTGGATGGCGGCTTCTACCGAACGATGCAGCTGGGTGCGCGGTTGGACTTCTAGGTTAGAGGCTCGTTTGGACGGCAGGGCTGGTGCGGAGGTCATTCCCACCAGTCCTGCTGTTCACATTGCTTTTCAATCCCAATGAGGCCTGGCCATGAGTAAGGGGCGTTCTTACGGCTTTCTCATCGCGGGCTACAGTGCAGCATGTTTCGGTTTGCTGGCCCAGTCGGTGGAAATGGACAGTATCCTGTACGGCGTTTCCTATTATCACGAGTACATGCCGTACGAGCGCCTGGAGCAAGACGTTGAGCTGATGCGCAAGGCGGGCATCAATGTCGTTCGTTTGGGCGAATCGACGTGGAGCAGTTGGGAACCGCGGGAAGGCCAGTTCGAGTTCGCCTGGATGGAGCGCATTATCGACCGCCTACATCAAGCCGGGATCAAGGTGATCCTCGGGACACCCACTTACTCGATCCCACCGTGGCTGTATCGGAAACACCCGGAGATCGTGGTGACTCATTTGGGGGATCGTCCACCCTTAGGGCCAGAGCGCATCCACCC
The DNA here is from genome assembly GCA_030550335.1 of Acidobacteriota bacterium. GTDB lineage: Bacteria > Acidobacteriota > Terriglobia > Bryobacterales > Bryobacteraceae > JAUQPO01. The sequence goes on along the minus strand of JAUQPO010000002.1, from coordinate 11,870 downwards.
GACTTATCCCAACTCGAGGTATCCCGGATGGTACGGGCCGCGCCAGAACGTGGATCTCACTCATCCCACTTATCGCTGGTACGCTGAACGCATCATCCGGCAAATCGTTTCCCATTTCCGCGATCATCCAGCTGTGATCGGCTACCAGATCGACAACGAGACCCATCCGAACGCTAGTTTCGGCCAGAACATGCACGTCGACTTTGTCAACTACCTCAAGCGGAAGTTCGGGAATGTCGAGCGGCTGAACCAGCTCTGGGGGTTTGCTTACTGGGGACAACTGGTGCAGGATTGGGACGAGTTTCCCCCTTGGCCGGGCATTTTGAACCCTGGTTACAAGCTGGAGTTCCAGCGGTACTTGCAGGAGACTGTGCGGGAGTTCTTGGCATGGCAGGCCGAGATCGTGCGGCAGTACAAGCGCCCGGACCAGTTCATTACGCACAACTGGCCCGGTGGCATCCGCACGGATGTCAATCAGTACGCCATCGCCCGGCACCTGGACATTGTGGCCGTCAACCCGTATCACCCTGTTCAAGATTGGCTTGATGGCATCGAAATCCACCTGACTGGTGACTTGGCGCGCTCGCTCAAGGGAACCAATTACTTGGTCACCGAAACCAACGCTCAGACCATTGGTTGGGACTCTCGCACGCAGTATCCCCCTTACGATGGTCAGCTTCGACTGAGCGCCTACAGCCACCTGGCTTGTGGCGCCAACATGGTCGCTTATTGGCACTGGCACTCGCTGCACTACGGTCAGGAGACGTACTGGAAGGGCGTTCTATCGCATGACTTACAGCCGAACCGGATCTACCGCGAGGTGTCGCAGATCGCCCAGGAATTCCGACGCCTTGGGCCACAACTGGTGAACTTTCAGCCACAGAGCGACGTGGCCATCTTGTACAGCATCGACTCGTATCACGGTATCCAGTTCATGCCCTTCGACGACCGGGTCAACTACATGACGATCTTGCGACAGCTGTACCGTGTGCTGTTCCGACTCAACGTGGGAGTGGACTTCGTTTTCCCGGAGACCGAGGATTTCAGCCGATACAAAGTGCTGGTGGTACCGCCACTTTACGTAGCCAGCGACGAGTTGCTACAACGCTTGGTGCGTTATGTGGAGCAGGGCGGCCACCTGTTGCTGACCTTCAAGAGCGGGTTCGCCAACGAGTACTCGACGGTCCGTTGGGAGCTCGCTCCAGGGCCGTTACGTAAAGCCGCGGGCTTTTACTACCAGGAATTCTCCAGCCTGGCGCGGCCACTGGCTTTAAAGGGAGACCCATTCGGTGTGGGCGACGAGAACCGGGTGTCTGTGTGGGCTGAGATGCTCATTCCGGAGACGGCCGAGGTATTGGCCGTTTATGACCATCCCTTTTTCCAGCGTTACCCGGCCATCACACGGAATCGGTACGGCAAGGGCACGCTGACCTACGAAGGGACGGTTGTTTCGGACGCTTTGCAGGAAAAGATCGTTGCGCAACTGCTACGACTGGCCGGTTTGTGGGGAGTGGATCAGCAGTTGCCCGCTGGCGTCCGGGTGCGACACGGGCAAAATCGCGCCGGACGGAAAATGCATTACTACCTCAACTACTCGGCGCAGCCGCAACAATTGGTGTACGCTTATGGGTCAGGCCGCGAATTGATCTCCGGGCGATTGATAGACCGGCAAGCGAAGTTGAGTTTGGAGCCATGGGGCGTAGCGATCGTGGAGGAGCAACCGTGACGGCAAAACCGATGACGTTCGGGCTGATTGTAGGTAATCGTGGCTTCTTTCCGGATCATCTGGTGGCATCGGGTCGCGAGGAGATGATCCGGGTCCTGGAGAGCGCGGGTTACCGCGTGATCTGTCCCTCGCCGGAGCAAACCAAACTGGGTGCGGTGGAGACCCGCCAGGACGCCAAGGCCTGTGCCGCGCTATTCCGTCGCCACCGGGACGAGATCGATGGCGTGATCGTCACCTTACCCAATTTTGGCGACGAGCGGGGCGTGGCCGAGACCTTGCGGATGGCGGAACTGAATGTCCCTGTGCTCGTGCAGGCGACGCCGGATGAACCGGGCAAGATGACGATTCAGGACCGGCGGGACAGCTTCTGCGGGAAGATGTCAGTCTGCAACAACCTGAAACAGTTTGGCATCCGCTATTCGCTCACCCGGCTGCACACGGTCCGTCCGGATTCCGACGAGTTCCGCAAAGATCTGGAATGGTTCGCTGGGGTTTGTCGTGTCGTCAACGGGCTGCGCAAGACGCGCGTGGGGGCAATCGGGGCACGCCCGGCGGCCTTCAACACCGTTCGCTACAGTGAAAAGCTGTTAGAGGCATCCGGGATTGATGTGGAGACCGTAGACCTATCGGAGATTTTGGGGCGAGCTGAGCGCCTTAAATCGGACGATCCGCGCGTTCAGGACAAACTGAAGCAAATTCAGGACTATGTCTCGACGGAGGGAGTGCCCCAACAGTCATTAATGAAGATGGCCCGCCTGGGCGTGGTGATCGAGGATTGGATGCGGGCCAATGACGTGACCATCAGCGCTATCCAGTGTTGGACCGCCCTGGAAGAGTACTTCGGAGTGGTCCCTTGCACCTTGATGAGCATGATGAGCCAGGCCCTGATGCCAAGCGCATGCGAGGTGGATGTTTGCGGGGCCGTGGCTATGTATGCCCTGAGCCTGGCCTCAGGCCAACCCGCTGCACTGCTCGACTGGAACAATAATTACGGCGACGAGCCAGACAAGGCGGTTTGCTTCCACTGCAGCAACCTTCCAAAACAGTTCTTTCAGGACGTTCGAATGGATTACCAGGCGATCATCGCCGGTACGGTGGGGCAGTTGAACACCTTCGGTACCTGCGTGGGGAGGATCAAACCTGGCCCGATGACGTTCGCGCGGATCTCCACCATCGACACCGAGGGAGTGATTGCTGCTTACGTGGGCGAAGGGCGTTTCACGGAGGATAGCCTGGAGACCTTCGGTGGCGCAGGGGTAGTGGAGATCCCTCGGTTGCAAGAGTTGCTGTACTACATTTGCGAGAACGGGTTCGAGCACCATGTAGCCGCTTGCCTGGCCCACGTGGCTGGGATCCTAGACGAAGCTTTTCGTAAGTACCTCGGCTGGAAGGTTTATCGTCACAGTTGAGGTCTTCAATTCGCTCTCGGTGGCGGTCTCGGGCGTAGATAGTGGCGCTACCCGTGACCGGCATGCCGATCGTGCTAGCGGGGCAAGGGTAAGTCTACTGCCGGTGAACCCGGTGGCGGCCCCGCCAAGGTCCGCAGCAACAGCCCTAAGTGCGCGGGTGCTGCGAAACCATCCCAACGTTCGATGACACGTCCCGCGTTGTCCACAAGCAGACTCGCAGGGTAGCTCTCCACGCCGTGAGCTTTCGCGATGGAACGCTCGGGATCGGCCACGGCGAGCACCTCGCCTAGATCCAGTTCGTAGCTCAGCGGGATTAGCTCGGCCTGCTTGAGCGGCCAGACGGTCAGCACGCGCAGACCGCGGCCTCGATACTGAACCAGTGCAGCTTTGAGGAATACCAACTGGCTGCGGCTGAGCGCTGAGTCTGGGGCCAGGAAACTGAGCAAGGTCCACACCCCTAAGGTTGATCGCCCGTGGATGTCCTGTTTGGGGATCGCCTCGCGAACGAACCGGCGCGGCCGAGTATCGGGCGCGGGTGGTAACGCCTCGATAGCGCCGAGATCGCAGTTTTTCCCCTGAGGTAGGGGGTGCCCGAAAGCGTCCACCTTTGCAGTTGGGTCGCAGCGGACTGCGTCGAGCGCTGGTGAGCCAGCACGGGGAACGAGCAAGGCGTTGAGAAGCGGGTCCTGATAACGCCCTTGCAATTCCTGGCCGGTCTTTTGCTGGAACGTGCGCCAATCGTGGTAAGCGTGCTGGCCATATTCCCATCGAGGTGGTCTCCCGGAAACCTGCCAGTAAAGGTTGCCATCGAACTTCAGGGCCAGGTTGCTGTGGATGAGCAAGGGGCTGGTGGAGTAGATCACATTGCGCTCGAAAAGGTTGGGCCCGGGACCTGTAAAGTCCGCCTGATCGATCTGCAGGACGGGAGCTTCAATAGGCGGATTCCAGTAAATCGTATTGTTGTGGATGCGAACCGCGTCGATGCTGCCTTTGTCCCAGGTAGAGATGTAGATCTCGCCCTGGCGGCGAGCCAGCTTCGGACTTCGGCCGTTGTTCACGCACACGTTATACCGGATGACGCTATTGACGGTGACCTCTCCTTGGGCTCCAAACACGGAGGCACAGTATCCTTGGGCGTCGTGTCCGAAGTTGTACTGGACGATGTTATCTTCATTACCCCAGTCGATGTCATAGACGCCACCGTCCACTCCTGGAGAATCGATCCAAAACCCCTCCGTCCACTGGACGGTACAGCGGCGGCAGCGCCATGTCCAGATGCCGTTTGGAGTCCCGATAGTTTCCCGGGGCTGCAAACCTGTCAACCAGGCTGCGCTGTACTCGATCAACCCATCTTCGACCTGGAACAGCACGATCCCATCGCCATAGACGTGGTGGACAATCGAGTTGCGGATCGTAATCTGGCGGGCACGGTTTTCTCGCGACGCGCCACGCACGATGATCCCAGCCCACTGGCTCGTGTCATAACACGTCGCGCCGTCAATCGTGATCCGCTCCAGAACCGACTCGGGCTCGTGGCCCAGCACCGCGATCAGTCCGGAACTTTTGGTCTTGAGCTCACCGTGAACTCCGTGGACCACGACGTTGCGCAATTCGATGCCGCGCGTTGTACCTCTGCGAGCGCTGACGTGAATGCCATATAGAGTGCCACCGGTGAATTCCAGCGACTCGATCACCCAGTGCTGCTGGTCTTCGATTTCCAGGGCTGCTATGGCGCCTCTTGCGTCGATCACCGGCAGGGGACCGTCACCATAAGAGCCGATCCGGGCGGGCCGGCCAAGAGCGCCCGAGCCTTGGAGTTTCAAGGTTCCGGAACAGCGCGTCCCGCGCCGGATCAGGAGCGCATCGCCCGGGCCCAAGCTTTGGCGATTGGCGCGTTCCAGGGTACGCCAGGCCTGATCTGGCGAGGTTCCTGTCGCGTTGTCGTTGCCCGCGTTGCAGTCTAAATAGTAAGTGGTTGCCCCAGCTACGCTGGCGAACCAGGCGATGACCATGACGCGCGTCAGCCCATCAGCGTACCGTCGACACTGTCGCTGAGCAGCGTTGAGGTTGGCAAGCAGCGCACACAGGGCGCCCCGATGCATGTGGGTCTCCTTAATGTTGTAGCTTCCAGGCTAGTATTGCCAATGCTACCAAGAATGCGGCTGCGGCCTGGTACTCCCGATTCCTCCAGTAGAGTTCCCAGCGGAACCGTCCACGCGCGAACGGCGTCCAGCGGGGCCACCATTTCGGTACGGACTGCGCGTAGGTGACGTAGTCAGGGAACAGACTACGTAGGTGTTGCTCCTCGAGTTCGGTGACCGGCAGGTAAATCAGTAGGAAACTGGTCGCGCACAGTAATGCGAACACCCAACTCCGAGCTGCGATCGCCAGGCCTGAGGCGGCAACGAGTGTGCCCAGGTAGAGCGGATTGCGCACGTGTGCGTATGGGCCAGTGACAGCCAGAGCCTGGTTCTTCAAGAGATGGCCGGCAGCCCAGGCCCGAAGCCCAATGCCCGCCAGCGCTATTGGGACGCCTAAGGTGGCCGAGGCCGGTGTGGGATCGGAGAGCACTAGGTACGCTAGGGCCAGGACGAAGCCCGCTGGCACCCGCACGCGGGCGGCCCAATCTGCGTATCGTTTTGGAAAGCGCGACGAGCGGTTCATTCGGACGCGCCTCCGGCTGAGTTGACGCTCGCCAAGGCCCGTAGCAGGGCATCGAAGACCTCTTGAACACCGATTTCCAGCATCGATGGGTGATAGGAGCGGAGGCGCTTGTACGTAGTTCTCGCTGAGGGGCTGCGGAGCACGATCATGCGATCGGTGTATGGCCCGTTGCGTCGAGGATCGGTCGGCCCGAAGATGGCTACGCCCGGCTTTCCGAGAGCGGCGGCTAGGTGCAAAGGGCCGCTGTCTGTTCCCACGACAGCTGTGGCACGGCGCGTGGCGTGGATCAAACCGTTAACACTACTGAAGTGCCACCAGCAGTCGCGCAGCCGGGGGACTTTGTCACGCCACTCCCAAGAAGCGTTCAGCACCAGAGGGCAGTCAAGACGCCTGCGAACCAGTTCGCCGAGTTCTTCGTAACGTTCGAGTGGCCATTCCTTCGCCCGCCAGCCGCTGAACGGAGCCGCAAGAATGAACTGGCCCGCCGGTAGCTCGCCTTCGGGCACACCTGGGCCGATCGGGAAAACCACCAACGGTTGCGATGCCCCGATGGCTGCGGCGAACTGGAGGTTCCGGTCGACCACGTGGAGTGCTGTCGCGCCCACCTGTTCGCTGTACAGCAGAGCGGCCCAGCGTTCGCGAAGTTGTGAACGGTGAAAACCCATGACGTGGTCGGCACCGGATAGCCGTGCGACCAAGGCGGATTTGATCAAGCCCTGGAAATCGATGGCTGCGTCGAACCGCCTATGTCGAAGCAGACGGATGGTCGACCAGGCCCTGCGCCAGTCGCCGCGGTCAAACTCGAGAATCTCGTCTATGAAAGGGTTCTCTTCGAGAATTGGTCTCCATCGAGGTTCAATCACCCACGCAATGTGCAGCTTGGGGAAGTTGTACTTGATGGTGGCCACTGCGGGCAGGGTATGGATGATGTCTCCCAAAGAGCCGAGACGGACCACAAGGAGTTTCTCCCAGCTGCGCCCGTTCATAGCGTCGTGGGGTTGAGGGACGTTGCTGCAGCCAGGTCATGCCGGCGCAACACGTGATCGACGAACTGCCGGCGGTAATCCAGGTGCTGCTCTTCCAACCGGACGCACTCGGCAACCCGTAGTGCTTCGTTCAGCGGTAGGGCTTGCTCGCCCTCGAAGGGAACCACGTAGCTGACGGAGCGCAAAGCGGCCACCAGCTCGGCGCGAGCGCGGTTGGGGAGGATCGGCTCGGGTGGATCCAGGACAAGAACGATCAACCTGGCGTCGCGGGCGAGATCGGCTAGGTCTCGAGCGTGAGGTGCCAACAAGGGGTCGAAGTAGCCGGTGACGAGAAGCACCTTGATTCCTTCTTGTTGGTACGCTGCGAGACGCTCTTTGGCTTCGGCCCAGGAGAGGATCTTGTTTCGGGTGTCCACGATCGTCGCGCGCAACCTTATCTATTTGAGCAGCTGGAGCGCTGCTTCCGCCACCTCGTCGGCTTGGATGGCCCGCATGCACCGGTGATCGATGGGGCACTCACGGTGCTTGCAGGGTGCGCAGCTAACTGGGTGCTGGATCACATGGCACCGACGGCCTAGCGGGCCTGTGACCTTGGGATCGGTGGGACCGAACACTGCCACCGTCGGTACCCCTAGAGCTGCAGCGAGGTGCATAGCTCCCGAATCGTTCGAGAGCAGCACTCGGCAGCAAGCCAGTAGTTCCATGAATTCGCCTAACGATGTACGACCGCAGTAGTTGCGTGTGGGGATGCCTTCCTTGGAAAGCTGTCCAAGCAGGCGCTCGCCTAGCGGCGCGTCGGATGCGGAGCCGAAGATCGCTACCGTGGCTCCGAGATTGCGGGCCAGGCGGGCCGAAGCTTTGGCGAAGCCTTCGATCGACCAGCGCTTGGCACTTCCGTAAGCCGCCCCAGGGCTCACCCCCACGATCGGGCCATCGAGGTGGTGCTCTTGCCACCGCCGGTAGCCGGCTTGGCGAATCTCCTCTGCGTTGGTCAGCTCGATAGCCTGCAGTTGGGGCAAATGGGCGATCCAGCCCGCACGGCGGATCAGCTCAAGGTAATAGTAGGCCTGGTGGGGTGGAATCTCGCCCGGGCGGGGCGTGGGGATGGCGCGGGTCAGCATCCAGCCGCGGCCATCACGCCGGTAACCTAAGCGCTCAGGGATGGCCGCCAGCCATAGGAGCAGCGCGGATTCGAATGAGTTTGGAAACAACACGGCGCACTGGTAAGCATGCTGGCGTAACTCTTTGGCCTTCTGCCAAATCGCTCGCCAGTTCGACCAGCCGATGCGGGACGGCGCTGTGAGAACCGCATCAACGGTGGGATCGCGGAGGTAAAGCTCAGCGACCGCGGGGCGAGCCAGGACGGTCAAATGAGCGCTGGGGAACTGCTGGCGTATGGCGGCGATCGCTGGTAGGGACATGACGGCGTCGCCGAGCCAGTTGGGAGCCCGCAACAGCAATCGTGGGCCCATCAGCCGCCATGGTAGCAGGCGGGGTTTGCCGGCAGCCAATGGCTAAAATAGTGGCGTGGGCACGATATGCGAGCGTCGGGAGCTGGTTGAACTGCGCCGGCGCTGGAAGCAGGAGGGGAAAACAGTCGTTTTCACCAACGGCTGTTACGACGTGCTCCACCCTGGACACATCCGGTTGCTGGAGCGGGCCAAGGCATTGGGTGATGTGCTCATTTTGGCATTGAACACCGATGCGAGTGTCCGTCGCCTCAAAGGCCCGAAGCGGCCTCTCATCCACGAGGCCGAGCGCGCAGCGTTGGTGGCAGAGCTGGAAGCAGTCGACGTAGTGACGTTCTTCGACGAGGATACGCCTACGGAGCTGATCTCAGAACTGCTGCCGGACGTGCTCGTGAAAGGAGCCGACTGGGCACACTTCATTGCCGGTCGTGAACAAGTGGAGGCGGCGGGCGGCAGAGTGTATGCCTTACCCCTTGAGCCTGGTTACTCGACAACGGGAATTGTGGAGACTATCCTCGCCAGGGGAGTCGACCGCGGGGTTTCATCCTAGACGAGAGTAGGCTTGCTGCACCCAGCGCTCATCCAGGCGTTTGAAGCTGTCGAAGAGCATCCGGAGCTAGCTGCGCTCATGCGCAGCCTGCAGGCTCCCCGCACGGAAGGGCCCCGAACTTTCGTACTTTCCGGTCTCACCCCCACGGCCAAGGCGGTGTGCGTGGCGCTGTTCTGGAAGGTCTTGCGCCAGCCGTTGATCGTCATCACTCCATCCAGCCAGCATGCTGAGCCTTTAGTGGATCACATTCGGACATTCGCCAGTGTGTTGAGTCCCGACGCAGCGCAGGTATTGCCGTTACCGGCGCTGGATGCGTTACCGGGGCAAGGATTGTCGCCTCACGCGGAGATCCAACAGCAGCGAGCCTGGGCGCTGTGGAACCTCGCTCGTGGACGTGCAGCGGTGATCGTTGCCCCTGTGGAGGCAGCCCTGTACCGGGTCTGGGAACCAGATTATTACCGGCAGTTGGCGCTGCTGATTCGCGTTGGGGATGAGCTGGGATTGGAAAGCGTCGTCGATTACCTGGAAGCTGTAGGCTACCAGCCGCGCGAGCCGGTGGAAATGGTGGGTGAATACTCGGTGCGTGGGGGGATCTTGGATGTTTACTCTCCTGGCTCGTCGCGGCCTTTGCGAATCGAGTTTCTGGATGACTCCGTGGAATCGCTGCGCTATTTCGACCCCGGCACCCAGAGATCGGTCGAGCGAATCCAGGAATGCTGCCTGCTGCCGCTGACGGAAATTGTCCGAACACGCGAGCTCGTGATGGAACTCTCTGAACGCATCGGGAATTCAGCCGAGGAACGTCTGCCAGAAGGTTGGGAATTCTGGGTGCCACTGGTCAAGCCGCGGGAGTGCTGGCTGGGTGATTTCGAGCACCGCTACCTGGTCATTGACGAGCCTGGAGATCTTCAAGCCTCAGCGGAGCGCTTTTGGAAGCGCCTGCGGCAGCACTCGGCCAGAATCTCGTGTCCGGCCGAGCTGAATTTCCTCACCGCTGAAGAATTCAGCCAGCGGATCGCCGAAAGCGACAAGATTTGGCTTCAAGAGCTTGAGCTGGGAAGCGTGGACGCACCATCGCTGGGGCGCCGGTCGTTTTGGATGCGCTCCCAGCCGGTTCCTTCATTCCAGGGGCGGGTTCCGCAAGCAGTTGAGGAGGTAAAGAAGCTAGCAGAGGAAGGCTGGCGGCTGGTGGTGTTCGCACCCAGCGCCGGAGAAATCGAGCGGCTGGCGGATATCTTCACCGAATACGGCCTGCCGCATCAGCTGACGGTTGAGGTCGGTGAGGTTCCCGAACGCGTTGCCCAGCGCCCATACGCCGGGCTGGATGCTCCGCTGTTGCTGGCCAAGGGGCGGCTACGCCGGGGTGTGTTGTTGCCTGAAGTGCGTTTGGCACTGATAGGGATCGAGGACCTGTTCGGCCCACTGGATCTGGCGCTGCCAGCTCGGCTGCCCCGAACGGACCTGAGTGCTTTTGCGCGGGAGCTGGCGGATCTACACCCGGGCGATTACGTGGTGCATGAGACCCATGGCATCGGGAAGTTCTTAGGAGTGCGAGAGTTGGTTCATGACGGGCAGCCCGGCGAGTTCGTGGTGCTGGAGTATGCCGATGGCGCCAAGCTGTACGTACCCGTAACGAGCTTGAATCTGATCCAGAAATACCGGGGGACTGGCGAGGCGAAGCCTCCACTTGACCGGTTGGGTGGGGTGACTTGGGAGCGCACCAAGAAACGCGTCAAGGCTCGAATGCGGGATTTGGCGGAGAAGCTCCTGCGACTGTACGCTGAGCGGGAGCTGGCCGAAGGATTTGCTTTCTCGCCCGACGGGCCCTGGCAACGCGAGTTCGAAGAGGCATTCGAGTATGAGGAGACGCCAGACCAACTGACCGCCATTCGCGAGATCAAGCGCGATATGGAAAGCCCGCGGCCGATGGATCGATTGTTGTGCGGCGATGTAGGCTACGGCAAGACCGAGGTGGCCATGCGTGCGGCGTTCAAGGCGATAGCGGATGGCAAGCAAGTGGCTGTGCTGGCGCCCACCACGGTCCTGTGCTTGCAGCATTATGAAACGTTCCAGCGGCGTTTTGCTCCATTCCCAGTGCGGGTGGAAATGTTGAGCCGCCTGCGCACACCCCGCCAGATCAAGCAGATCCTGGAAGATTTGGCCGAGGGCAAGATCGATATCATCATCGGAACCCACCGGCTGCTATCCAAAGACGTGCGATTCCGCGACCTGGGCCTTCTGATCATCGATGAGGAGCAGCGGTTCGGAGTGCGCCACAAGGAGCATCTGAAGGAATTGCGCAAGAGTATCGACGTGCTGACCATGACAGCTACGCCGATCCCTCGCACACTGCATATGGCGCTGGTAGGCCTGCGTGACCTTTCGGTCATCCAAACACCCCCTAAGGATCGGCTGGCGATCCACACGGTGGTGGCTCGATTTGATCCCCAATTGGTTCGGTCTGCCATCGAGCAGGAACTCGCTCGAGGCGGTCAGATCTACTACTTGCACAACCGTGTGGAAACCATCTGGAGTCGGGCAGCCTTTCTGAAAGAACTGGTGCCGGAGTGTCGGCTTGCGGTCGCCCACGGGCAGATGGCTGAGAGCGCGCTGGAGAAGGTTTTGTTGGGGTTCATGCGGCACGAGTTTGACATGCTCGTCTGCACGACGATCGTCGAGAATGGGTTGGATATCCCCCTGGCCAACACGATCATCGTCGAGAATGCCCACCGTTACGGCCTGGCAGAACTCTATCAGCTGCGCGGGCGCGTGGGACGCTCCAACCGTCGCGCCTACGCCTACCTACTGGTCCCCGAAGACGCCGAGCTTAGCGAAGCAGCTCGCAAGCGTCTGGCTGCCTTGCGGGAGTTCAGCGAACTGGGCTCGGGTTTCAAAGTCGCTGCACTGGACTTGGAGCTTCGAGGAGCCGGGAACTTGCTCGGTGCGGAACAACACGGACACATCAATGCGGTGGGCTTCGAAATGTACATGCGGCTGCTGGAGCAGACCATCCAAGAGCTGCGCGGCCGGCCTGTCCCGGCCGAACTCCACACCAGCTTCCAGTTG
>JAUQPO010000111.1 GCA_030550335.1 Acidobacteriota bacterium | reverse complement strand
GGAGGCTAGGCAGACGAGCGCTACAGAACTAAAGGGCGTACTCAATGCTGACTCCCTCGACCAATCAGGCTGACGCCCAGCACGATGGAACCCACACCTAACACCTTGTACGGGTTGAGTTGCTCGCCCAGCAACCACATCGACAGGATCGTGACCCACACGTAGGTCATGGAGATGATCGGGTACAGGAGGGAGAGCTCGCCATCTCGCAGGGCGATAACGAAAAGGATGGTGGCGAGCCCGTAGAGTGAGTACCCGGCGATCAATGGCGTCGTACGGAGCATTTCCCAGGGGCTTGAGGTCACTAGCTGGCTCGCTCCTGTCTTGATGAACATCTGGCCGATTGCCCCCAGGATGGTGCAGGCGAGCACCAACATCACGCATTGGCGGTGGGTCAGTCGGAGACCCGACCTACCGCCTTGCTCACTTCGACAAGGCGGCGCGATGCGGAATTGATCCACGTCAATTCATCATACCCGAAATCGCTCGGGGAGCCCGTTTGGGTGTGCTTTTGCGGGGGCGTCAGAGGCGATCGGCCGCCTCGTGGCTCGACTGCTCCTCCTAACGCTCGCCTTCCCGCTTCAACGTCGGTGGACGTTTCGGTTGCGGCGGTGGCGTAGACGGTGGAGGCGCAGCTTGACCCGGGCCGGGAATCCGGAAGATCCCGCCAGGTTCTTCGACGGGCGGTTTCGGGGCTTCTGGCTCTGGTGGGGGCGTTACCGGTTCCGGGACGTATGCACACTGACCAGCAGCCATGGTAAATTCCGCCACCACCTGCCAATTGTCGCCTTCTGCTTTCTCAATGAGCCATAGCTGACCCTGCGCGTTAGGTCGAACTCGAAATTGAGGTTGAGGTCGCAACGGCCGCAGTCGCCGCACGTCGATCGGCTGGGCACTGATCTCCCGGACCATCCAGCTGGCGCCCCCGGTCATGGTGTCGTACCGCTCGAAGCGGGCACCGGTTTCGGTTGGGTAGAGGCGATCGATGATCACCACGCCGGTCGACTCCGAGTCGAACCAAAACTCGTCCACAACCGCTGTAGTTGCCTCTTCGAGGATTGGGTAGCGCCGCCAATGTTCGCCCCCGTCCGTGGTGGCCAGGAAAAAGGGGCTGCTTGGTTGGCGATTCCACATGTGACCGAGCACCCAGCCGGCTCGTGGTGTCGCGAAATAAACCTCGCCCAGCCGAGCCCCAGGAATCCTTTCGGTAGGCTCGTACCAAGTGGTGCCCCCGTCCGGGCTGGCGAGCAAGACAGAGTATAGGGTGGCGCCGCCAGTGTGGAAGCTCCCGCTCGCAAAGATCCTGTCGCCGACACCCCCAGCAGCGGCCAGTTCCAGGTAGACAGGGCAGGGTGCCTGCTCGGTGCAGTGTAGACCGTGAGCCACGATGTCGCTGTTCGTGCACTGGAAGTTCAAGGTGATCGGCTCACCGAGATACCGGTATCGCGGTGGCTCGGCAGTTTGGGGAGCCTGAGGTGGGGTTGGGGGTGTAACTTGGGCGATGACGATGCTGGTGACTGCTGCCCACCATAGCCGCCAGCGCATGGGCTCATTTCGATTCTAGCCAGCCAGCCCTCGGCGGGAATTCAGAATCCGGCTGAGACGAGCGTGGCGGAGCGAGCACTAAATTGACGGCAGTGACCACGCGGGCCGAGGGCTGCCGCCACGCCCTCCGTCTCTCCTCCTTCGGTGCGACCGCATCCCGGCGGCAGCCCTTCGCTTTTCAGCTTTCCCAGTCAGGATGTCGTATGCTGGAGACACGGTGTGGGAGTGGTTTCGACGTCTGTGGCCTGCCCGGTCGGTTCCTTTGCAAGGCGCTCCTGTTCGCCGCCGGCTGAAAAGCTATCTCGCTTGCACGGGCTACCGCTATTCGTATTATTACGAGGGCTACCGGCGCTGCCACCGCAAAGGCCTGCAGGGCGTCGAATATGTGTTCTCGATCTACTTCAGGCACAACGAGTTGGTGCCCGTACCGGTATTCCTGCCGGATGACGTGGTGATCAGCTGGGAGCGCGATCACAGCCGCGAGCTGAACGCCACCGAGCGTTACGCGCTAGTCAAGATGTCACTTTTCCACGCCTTTGATCACGAGGAGCCGGCGCAGTTGCGTAAGGGTATCGCCATAAATCGGGAGCAAGCTGAGCAACTGCTAGAGATCCTAGGGATCGACTGAGTTAGGAACCCATCGCTGGCGTGAGCGGCGAGTACACAGGGGGATACAGGGCCAACGTGGCCGCTTCCTGCGCCTCGACCACTGCTATAGCCGTCATGTTAACGATGTCGCTCACTTCATCGCCCCGTTGCAGGACGTGCACCGGGCGCGACAGACCCATCAGAATCGGGCCAATGGCTTCCGCCCCACCGATGCGCTGCAGCAGTTTATAAGCAATATTCCCCGAGTCCAGGTTCGGAAAGATCAGCACGTTTGCGCCACCTTTGAGCAAGCTGAATGGGTAACGTTCCTCGATGATGCGGGGCACCACGGCTGTATCGGCTTGCATTTCGCCGTCGACCATAAGGTGCGGTGCCCGCTGGTGCAGGATCTCAACCGCCTTGCGAACCTTCTCCGATTGGGGATGTCGCACGCTGCCAAAGTTAGAGAACGAGAGCATGGCCACACGCGGCTCCACGTCGAATCGCCGCGCGCGCTCGGCGGCCATCAGCGCGATCTCGGCCAGCTCTTCGGGCGTGGGGTCGATGTTGACGGTGGTGTCTGCGAAGAAGTACACCTGCCGGTTGGGCATGATGAGGATGTACATGCCCGAGACGCGCCGGACACCCGGCCGGGGCGGGATAATTTGCAGGATCGGCCGCAGAGTGTCTGGGTAGTTCTGCGTCAAGCCGGCGATCAAGGCGTCGGCCTCACCCATGCGGAGCATCATCGCTCCGAAAACGACCTTGTTCAGAATCAGCTCCTGTGCTTCGGTCAGCGTGACACCCTTGCGCTGTCGTAGCTCAAAGAATCTTTGGGCATATTCGCGCAAGCGCGGGAACTGCACAGGATCGATGATTTCGGCCTGATCGATTTTCAGGCGTAGGGTCTCCGCTTGCTCGCGAATGGTGATGGGGCGGCCCAGCAAAATAGGCTTGGCAATGCGCTCTTCGATGAGGATCTGGCACGCCCGCAGAATCTTCGGCTGCTCGCCCTCCGGGAATACTACGCGTTTGGGTTGGCGCTGGGCTTTGTGGATCATCACGCGAATCAGCTCTCGAGCTTTCCCCAGGCGGCGCTCGAGCTGCTCTTTGTATTCTCCGATGTCGATGATTTCCTGAGCGACGCCCGATCGGATGGCCGCTTCAGCTACCGCCGATGCCACCCACACCAGCACACGACTGTCAAATGGCTTTGGAATGATGTAGTCGCGTCCGAAGTACAGATCTTCGACCCCGTATGCCCGGCGGACCGCATCAGGTACATCTTGCTTGGCGAGATTAGCCAGTGCATAAGTGGCGGCCAGCTTCATCTCCTCGTTGATCGCCGTTGCTCGCACGTCCAGGGCTCCTCGGAAGATGAACGGGAACCCTAGGACATTGTTCACCTGGTTGGGGTAATCCGACCGCCCGGTCGCCATAATGACGTCGTTCCGCGTGCGGATGGCGACTTCGTACGGGATTTCCGGGTCCGGGTTGGCCAGGGCAAAGACGATAGGGTTGTCCGCCATGGAAAGGAGCATTTCTGGTGTCACACAGTTACCCACGGAAAGCCCCACAAAAACGTCTGCCCCCTTCATGGCTTCGGCGAGCGTGCGGGCTTCGGTCTCCGCAGCGAACTCTTCCTTATAACGGTTCATGTTCTCTTTGCGGCCCTTGTAAATGACCCCTTTGCTGTCGCACAAAATGAGGTTTTCCCGCCGGACGCCCAAGCGCAAATAGTGCCGGGCACAGGCGATTCCGCTCGCTCCAGCCCCATTGATCACCACGCGCACTTGGTCGATTCGCTTGCCGGCAATCTCCAGGGCGTTGAGCAAAGCCGCTCCAGAAATGATTGCCGTTCCGTGCTGATCGTCATGGAACACAGGGATACGCAGGGTTCGACGGAGCTCTTCTTCGATCTCGAAGCATTCAGGGGCTTTGATGTCCTCGAGATTGATGCCGCCGAAGGTTGGCTCGATCAGCTGGCAGACTCGAATCACATCACGCGGATCTTGGCTGTTGATCTCGATGTCGAACACATCGATATCCGCGAATCGTTTGAAGAGCACCGCCTTGCCTTCCATGACCGGCTTCGCCGCAAGCGCCCCGATGTTACCCAACCCGAGCACCGCGGTGCCGTTGCTGACCACCGCTACCAGGTTGCCTTTGCTGGTGTACCGGTATGCGTCCGCAGGGTTCCGCTTGATGTGAATACACGGCACAGCGACACCAGGACTGTAAGCCAGGCTCAGGTCGCGCTGCGTAGCGCACGGCTTGGTGGCGGCAATGGCAAGCTTGCCCGGGACGGGCGAGCTGTGGTATTCGAGTGCTTCATCATCACGAATGGTGCCTTCCATTAGCGGTGCCTCACGGACTAGCGTTCCACACTTCCATTGTCGGTGATGTGATGCTCGACGATCGCGGGCAAGGAAGCTCTAGCCCCGGGGTGGCTTGTCCTTGCTCGGTCGGAAGTGATTGAAGCCTCACGCTGGGCTACTTATGACCTATAAGCTCCACCCCGAGGCCTCAACGACTGGCGCACGACCCTCTTCGTGAAGACGTTAGCCCGCGTTTGGGAGCTCTGTTCAGTCCGGGGGGCCGTTCGGGTGGGCTTCAACCTGCGCGGGATTTCACCCCACGCGCTAGGAGTGTCTGCCCCTCATGGAACCTAACCGTGGGGGCCACGGGCCGAGCAGCTTGGCACCCCGGCGCTCAGGTCTTCTTCACGCCAACACCTCTCGGGGTTGGCGAATCAGACCTTTAGCTGCAAAGCTTCACTTCTGACCTTTCAACCCCTATGAACTTATCTCCGGACGGAGTGTTACTTTCCCGTTTGCCTGCTTGGCCAGTCTAAATGATTGGCCTAGCCTCGTCGGCTCATTTAGCCACCGCTGCCAGCAGGGCGCGCTTGACCGCGACCTGGGCCAGCTGCACCTTGTAGCCGTTCTGGCTCAGGGGCTTCGCACCTTCCACCGCGCGGCGTCCAGCCTCCTCAGCCACGGCTTCCGTGATCTGCTTGCCCTTGAGCCAAGCTGCAGCCTTGACGGCCTGTACCGGCGTGGGGCCCACATGCCCCATCACGATCCGGGCGCTGGCAACACGGTTGCCTTCCATGCGCAGGGCCACCGAAGCCGTGACCAGAGGCCAGTTCACACCTTCGTCGGGTCGGATTTCATAAGTTGCGTTCCGCACACCCTTGGCAGGAGGCACCAGGATTTCGGTGAGGATCTCGTTCGGTTTGAGCGCGATCTCACGCTCACCTTCGCGCTGCGGCGCGACGAAAAACTGTTCGACGGGCAACTCCCGCGTGCCGCCGGTCGAGGCCAGCTTCACACGCGCCCCCAAAGCAATCAGTGGCGGCCCGAAGCTGGAGGCACTGACGAAGTAGGCCTGTCCTTGGGGGAAGATTGCGTGATAGCGGTTCTCCCCATCGGGGATGAGGCTTTTGCCGTCTTTCAAGGCAAGCAGCCCAAAGCCATTCCGGAAATACCAGCAGCGCGGTCTTTGACATAAGTCGCCACCGATCGTCCCCATGTTGCGCAGTTGCATGCCCCGGATTCCGCGCGCTGCCTGGATCAGAGCTGGGTACTCCTTCTGTACGAGCTCATTTTCGAGCAACTCCCGGATCGTGACGATGGCTCCGATCCGGAGGCCGGCTGACGTCTGCTGGATTCCTCCAAGCTCTTTGATGCCCTTAATGTTGACCACGCGTTTCGGGGTGTGGATGTAATCCTTCATCAGGGCCAATAGATCGGTCCCCCCGGCCAGAATGTCCACTTCACCCCACTGAGTCGAGAGCAGGCTCAAAGCCTCCTGCAACGTGGTTGGGCTTGCGTACTCGAACGACTGCATCAGGCCTTCCTCCTTGCCAGTGCGGCGAGCACCCGATCCGGTGTGATCGGGACTTCGGGGACACGCACCCCAATAGCATTCGCTACCGCGTTTGAAATCGCAGCGATCGTCGGCACGACCGGCGGCTCGCCCAACCCGATCACGCCACGGGCATCGTGCTCGGGCCGGTTATCCAAGTGCACGACGATCTCACCCACATCCATAATGCTGGCGATGCGGTAAAAGTCGTAAGCCGCGTTGATGAACCGGCCAGTCAGTTGATCCATGATGCGCTCTTCCATCAAGGCAGCGCAGATCGACATGGTAGCGGCGCCATAGCATTGGCTCTCGGCCGTCTTGGGGTTGATGATCATGCCGCAATCCTGAACGATCACCAGCTTGTTCAGCCGCACCTGGCCGGTTTCCGTGTCCACTCGCACCTCAGCCATTTGCACCCCACCGACGCCACCAGAAATCAGCCCGCCAGGCGACTTCGGGTCGTTGGCGCCCATCGCTTCGATCGGGGAGTTACCGATCTTCTGGCAGGCCTCTTTCCAGGAGAGCGATTTCGAGGGATCACCCTTGACGCGGATCCTTCCGTCAACGGCCTCTAGCTGATCTGGGGAGACGCCCAAGCTCGGAGCTACTCGCTTGAAGAGCTCATCCAGCGCGTTCAGCGTGGATCGGCGGGTAGCAGCGGAAACCCCACCCACAGTGGTGGATCCACCCGAAGCTCCGGCCACCGGGTAGCGGTTGTCGCCGATCTTTAAGCGGATATCACCCACGCGGAGACCTAAGCTCTCTGCGGCTACCTGGCAGATGACCGTGCGAGTCCCAGTGCCGAGATCTTGGCTCCCAAGCTCGATCTCGACGGTACCGTCGGGGTGGATGCGAGTCCGGCATTGGGCAGCGTGGCCGAGACCTCCCCAGGTGCCTATGCCAATGCCCAAACCCGTCTTCACCGGCCCTTTTTCACCCTGACCCCGCGGATGCCACTTCTTCTGCCACTCAATCAGCTCCGCAGCTTTCTTTAACTGCCACGCGTAAACCTCCGGCCGGTCCGTGTACTGCACGTTTTTGAGAAAGAGCTCCAGCGGGTCCATTTTCATTTGCGCCGCCAGATCCTCCAAGGCTGCGCAAGTCAAGAAAGCTACCTGGGGGAAGTTCGGCGCTCGCCAAGCCCGAGCTGGAGCCGTGTTCACAGAAACAGCCGTGTGGTTGAATCGCTTGTTCGGGATTTTTACGAAAACGAAAGGTAGGAGGTTCGCGCTCAAGCCGCCGCCGGTGAACCCACCTGTGGCCCAGCTCTGTGAATCCCAGACGGTAATCGTGCCGTCTTTCTTGGCTCCAATCTTGATGCGGGCTCGGTAGGAAGGCCGGCAGCCAGCCACTTCCAGCTCGGTTCGCCGATCCAGGTGAAACCAGACGGGACGACCTCCCGCAGCTTTTGACAGTCGGGCTGCAGCTGCCGCCCAACTTTCCGCCTGGAATTTGCTGCCGTAAGCGCCGCCGACACTGTGCTGCTGGACATGAACGATCTCCGCCGGGACCTCCAAAGCCTTAGCAAGGTCCGCACCGACGGTCGAAACCGCTTGCGTGTTCGCGAAGAACTCAATTTCCTTTTCACCCCAAGCAACCACTTGCCCGTGGGGCTGCAGGCAGGAGTGCGTGATCACCGGGATCGTGTATTCGCCCTCGAACACAACGTCGGCCTCTTTCAAGGCTTGGTCTGGATCCCCGGTCACTGCTTCTCCCGAGGGCTTCGCACGATTCATCGCTTGTGCACGGCTCAGATCGAACTCCTTGACCAAGTGGGGCAGGACTTCATAATCCACCTTGATTTTGCGAACCGCGTCCCGCGCTTGTTCCTCGGTTTCAGCGGCCACCATCGCCACATCCGCCCCGGCCCAATTGATCTCCGTGCCCGCCGGCGCCAGCACCTGCACTGCTCGGACGCCGGGGGAGCGCTCAGCTTCACTGACGTCAATACTCCGGACCCGCGCGTGTGCATACGGGCATGTCAACAGTGCTGCGTAGAGCATGCCCGGACGACGCACGTCTGAACTATACGTGGCGCGACCCGTGACTTTGACCAGCCCATCTACACGGTTAACAGGACGCCCGATTACACGCCGCTGATTGACCGGTGGCCATCTGTATTCAGCCATTTCTCCCTCCCATGTGCTTGGCGGCTTCGTAGATCGCCCGCCGGATACCCACGTACGTGCCACAGCGGCATAGATTCCCGCTGAGTTCCTCTTTGATCAACTCGTCGGTTGGATTTGGATACTTCTCCAAGAACGCCTTCACGGCAATAGCGAAGCCGGGCGTGCAGTAACCACACTGCATGGCATCTTGGTTGACAAAGGCCCGGGCAACGACGTCCGGTTCGCTGCCCTCGCCCAGAATTTCCGGAGTCTGGATGTTCTTGCCCGCGGCGTCAATGGCCAGAATGCTGCATGCGTAAACCGCTTTGCCATCGAGCAGAACCGTGCAACTGCCGCAAGTCCCCCGGTCGCAGCTGCGTTTGGGACCTACGATCCCTAGCCGGTCACGCAAGGCGTCAAGGAGGGTCACCCGCGGCTCCACCTTGAGGGTGTGCTGCTTCCCATTGACCCACAGCGTGACCTCAACCGGCCCTGGCCCGACGACCTTAGCTGCAGATTGGGCTGCGTCCAGTGTGAGGGGAAAGAGCCCTGCTTGGAGCGCCCCGGTGCCGAGGCTTACACCCCGGATAAAGCTCCGACGGGAAACACCGTGTCGGCGAGTGGTTGTACCTCGTTTCTGTGGTCGACTCACGGCTCACCTTCCTTGACCAGCTTCCCCAGTGGCAGCGAGAAACCCTGCGGAACAATATAGCAGACCGTTATTCATCCGGCAAGGCAAATCGTTTCGCAGCCTTGTACGCCTCACGGGCTCTCCGCCAGAGGTAAGTGGATTCCGAGCGAAGCCCTTTCTGAGAAGACGATTGGGGCTGGGAACGGTACCCAGTCCTTAAGGCTGCCATCTCGGTTTAGCTACTCGGCCGGGGACCAGCACCCACGGCCGATTCCTGAGGCCCACTGCTGCCTTTTCCTGTCGGAAGGGTCCCATGGAAGGTTACTTCTTTTGCCGCTGGTTCTGTGTCTATTCATTACGAGCCGGGATATGCCCGTTTGCTGACGATGCTGCTTCGCTATACCGGAAAGCAATGCCGACTTGAGCAAGCTCACTGCCTATTGCGGCTGCGCTCGCTGTGGGTTGTAGCTGGCTGGTTGAAGACACGGTTATTTGACCTTGTACAATCGTCGGCAAACTGAGCCATAGCTCTGAGCTGGACGGTTAGTTAATATGAAACCCGTCCTCGGCACCGCCCGGCGGGTAGATTCTATCTGGCAGAGGAGACGGGCCGCATGGCACCTGTTGCGCTCGGAGTAGATCAAGCAAAGAGATTCCCTTTGCGCTTCGATCGGCAAGAGTGGTCGGGGGCGTTTGGCGACCTAGGTACGGACCTTCCACTGATCGTCGGAATGATCCTGGCCGCGAAGCTGGATGCTACCAGCGTGTTCACGGCGTTCGGCCTGTTACAAGTGTTCACGGCGCTGGCTTATCGCCTTCCGATGCCCGTTCAGCCCTTGAAGGCTATGGCCAGCATAGTGATCGCACAACAAATACCAGCTCAAACTGTCTATGGTGGTGGCCTGGCTATCGGGCTGATGATGTTGGCGCTGACGCTGCTCGGCCTGATTGATTGGATCGATCGGTTGGTTCCCAAGACGGTAGTCCGAGGAATCCAGTGTGGCTTGGGCTTACAGTTAACTAGCATTGCTCTGGGTCGTTATATGCCCGCCAACGGTTTTCAAGGATGGCTTCTGGCTGCGGCGGGCTTCCTGGTGGCATTGATTTTGCGGGGCCGACCTCGAGTGCCGGTGGCGTTGCTTTTGA
>JAUQPO010000110.1 GCA_030550335.1 Acidobacteriota bacterium | reverse complement strand
GATCAACCCATTCCGTTCATTGATGCCCTGTTCACAGCCACGAGCGCCACCTGCGTTACTGGCCTGACGGTGCGGGACACCGGGACGGGGTTTACATTGTTCGGCCAGCTCGTGATTTTGTCTCTGACCCAGCTCGGGGGGCTGGGCATCATGACCTTTTCGATCCTAGGCACGGCGGTCGTCGAGCGCCGGTTGTCCATTCCGGCGCGCTCCCTTCTGGCCCAAACCATCACGGGAACGGACCGGCCCGACCTGAT
The DNA here is from genome assembly GCA_030550335.1 of Acidobacteriota bacterium. Lineage (GTDB taxonomy): Bacteria > Acidobacteriota > Terriglobia > Bryobacterales > Bryobacteraceae > JAUQPO01. The sequence continues at coordinate 9,655 of JAUQPO010000110.1, read as the reverse complement.
CGCCGTACTCAAACTGGTTTTGCGTTTCACGCTGATCGTGGAGCTGCTCGGCGCTGTATTGCTCTGGATAAGGTGGCGAGAGCAATATCCGGTTACCGACGCCGCTTACTTGGCGCTCTTCCATGCGATTTCAGCATTCTGCAACGCGGGCTTCGGCTTGTGGACGGATAGCCTCGCAGCCTACCGAGCCGACGCCTACGTGGTTGTTGTTGTCTGCGTTCTGATCGTCTTAGGCGGCTTGGGGTTTATAACCGTTCACGATTTGCTCAGGTTGCGCCAGCGCAAATCCTTGCACGCGCGAATAGTCGTTTGGACAACGGGCGTATTGACTCTGGGCGGGGCAGCAGTTTTCTGGCTACTGGAAAGACGGCATCTGCTCCAGGGTCTGAGTGCAAGCGAAAGCCTGTTGGTTAGCTTGTTCCAAAGCGTGACGGCGCGGACCGCAGGCTTCAGCACGGTGGACATCGGCGCTCTGGCTTCCCCGACCTTGCTGTTGTTGATCGTACTTATGTTCATCGGCGGCTCCCCAGGCTCGTGCGCCGGGGGGATTAAGACGACGACGAGTGCGATCTTGGTCCTGGCGTTCTGGAACCGGCTGCGCCGTCGGACGCACGTCAATGTAGCCGGCCGCACGATCCCCCAGGACAGTGTGGCGACTGCGGTGAACATTACCTTGGCAGGCCTGGGTGCGGTGTTACTGGGCTGGTTCGCGTTGCTGGTTTGCGAGTCCGGTAACTCACTTCCAGCTCAACACGATCCGTTCACAAGCTGCTTCTTCGAGACAGTGTCTGCATTAGGGACCGTAGGACTGTCGACGGGGATTACGCCCTATCTGGAACCGCTCAGCCGTTTGGTCCTGACAGGGCTCATGTTCAGCGGGCGCGTGGGACCGCTGACGCTTGCACTAGCACTGGCCAGTCCGGATCCCATCCGCGATTGGCAGTACCCCGAAGAGGAAGTGATGGTTGGCTAATCTACTTAGTGGAGCGGCGCCGGGATGGGTCAGTTTGTAGTTATCGGTTTGGGACGTTTCGGGAGCCACGTAGCCCGGACGCTTTTCCATGCGGGACATGAAGTCCTCGCGATTGATCAAGATCCCCAGGCCATCCAGCGAATCCGCGACGAGGTTACGCGTGCCGTGGTGGTTGACGCCCGTGATAAGGAGCGCCTGGCGGCTCTTGGAGTCCACGAGGCTGACGCCGTAGTGCTGAGCCTGGGCGAACAAGTGGAGGCTTCTGCGCTTGCCGCTCTGCATTTGAAAGAACTGGGGGTACGTCACCTGGTCGCAAAAGCTGGATCCGAAGACCACGGCAAGCTGCTGAAGCTCATCGGTGTCGATGAGGTGATCTTTCCCGAGCGTCAGGCCGCAGAGCGCCTGGCGAGTCGCTTGCGGGATAGCAACGTACTTGACTATATCCCTCTAGGCCGCGGCTACAGCATCCACGAGATCACGCCGCCGGCGGAATTCTTAGGCAAGACGCTGGCCGAGCTCCGGCTGCGTAACCGATTCGGTGTCCAGGTGTTAGCGCTCCGCGACCTGCGCAGTGGAGATCTAACGGTGAACCCAGGAGCCGAAGCCGTCATTGAGCCATACCACGTGATGATTGTGCTGGGTGCGAACGAAGAGCTGGAGCGACTCCGCGCTCTGCGGCGGAAGTAGGCTGTCGGCGCGAACGCCCACCTTAAGACAGTTACAATGAAAGGCAGCGATGCACCGCTACATTCTCCACAACGAGGACGTAGTTGAAAGCACCGAGCGCTGCCTTTCACCCGGGCAAGTGGGACTGTTGAACGGCTGGGGTGTCTTTTCTACGCTGCGTGTGATCGACGGTGTGATTTTCAGCTTTGAAAAGCACTGGGAGCGGATGCGTCGCGATGCGGTCCGCTTTCGGGTCCCCTTCCCCAGTGATCCCAGAGAATTGTTTGAGCCCTTGCGCCGCCTAGTACAAGCCAACCAGGCTTGGGATGCCACTCTTCGCGTAGCGATCGTGCGGAATCGTGGGGGCTTGTGGGAGGGGCCTGGAATCGACCGGGACTTCGACATCATCGCTTTCACTACAGATCCTAAGCCTTGGCCAGAAGCAGTCCGCCTAGGGGTGGTCCATCGGGCGCGGTATGCGGCTTGGCCTTTCGCCGGCACCAAAATCCTCTCTTGGTGTCACAACCTCACCTGGCTTGAGGAAGCGGAGTGCCGGGGATTGGATGAGGTGATATTGCTGAACGAACACGGGTTGGTCAGCGAGTGTACCTCGGCCAACGTGTTCATCTCCAAGGGACACCAAGTCTGGACTCCCCCGCTGAGCTCCGGCTGCCTGCCTGGTATCACGCGGGAGATCTTGCTGAACGAAATCCACATCCCCTCGTTCGAAGTGGCTGAGAAAGACCTGAGCCTCCAAGATCTCGAGCAGGCTGATGAGGTCTTTATCACGTCGACGACGCGAGGGTTATTGCCGGTGGCGAGCATCGAGGGGTTGAACATCCGCCGCGAGGGAAGGGCTCTTGAACCTCTGCGGCAAGCTTACGAGCAGTACGTCCGCGATTACGTCGCGCGGGCGAAAGCCGAGGGCAAAAGCTGCCGTCCTGTGAGCATGCCGGCCACGTGATCGGATTCGCGAGAGCCCCTAGGGGCGTCTGCGGGCGATGGTCCTCTCTGCCGAGCCTTATTTCCCCAAGGAAGGTGCGATCTTAACGAGCGGTCGAGGCTTCCGAATCGGAGGATAACACCAGGGCAGCGTGACTGACCTCATCTAGAGCGCTCGGCGCCATCCTGGCCACAATCAACAAGCTCCCAATTTGCTCACCCACTGTCGTCAATAGCTCCAGCTCCTCGCCCGTGTGCGCGTGCTGTTCACGGTGGTGCACATTGATAACTCCCACGACCCGTCCACGAGCCACCACTGGAACAGAAACGATGGCCTCGTAAGTGTCCTCCGGGAGTTCGTGAAACAGTTTGGCGCGGGGATCGCGGTACGCCTCCCGAGAAATCGCTACCAAGCGCTTCTGCCGGGCTACCCAACCAGTCAGCCCTTCGCCGAGTCGAAGCCGCACTCGGCCAACGGCACCCGGACGAGGCGGGCTGCAAGCGCACAACACCAGCTCATCCCGATCCAGCAAGTACAACAGACAGGAGTCGGCGTGCATGTATTCCTGGACCAGGTCAACGATTGCCTGCACCGTATCCTGCAAGGTTTCGTCCCGGGACATGAGCCGGCTGATGCTTTGAAACAGTCGGATCTGTTCCTGTGCCCTTTCCAGCCGGCGCTCTAACTCCTTGGACTTCACCACATCGACATTATCCCAAAGGGCATGGGCTCGGGCAGTGCACAAGTTGCATGGTTCAACGGTCCTCGATTACAGTCCTTGAAGGTGAACCCGGACCTTTAAGTGAAACCATTCCCGAATCCAGAGACCCATGCCGGTCAGCACACACACGTCCCGCCTTCAGCATCCTGGTAGGCGACCGCTGACGGCTCACCAGGCTGGGCTTGCCCAAAGCAGCCACTTGGAATCCATGACGTTACTCCGCCAGTGCGACGCCGACGCACTCAGCCGAGTCGTTCTGATCTTGTGGCTCGCTGGACAGATAGTTCTGAGTTTCGGTTGCCATTCGACACAGAGCCGATCCTATCCATCGAAGCCCATTCGACTGATCGTCCAAACGGTTCCTGGAGGATTGTCGGATGCGGTCTCTCGTGTGATGGCCTCTCAACTGGAGCTTCAGCTGGGCGTGCCGGTGGTGTGCGAAAATCGCCCAGGCGCCGCGGGCGCCGTGGCGTTTCTGTACGTGGTGCGTCAGCGTCCGGATGGTTACTTACTAGGGCATGGGCCGGTGGAGATCGCCATGGTCCAGGCTCTGGGTCTGGCTCAAGTAGGGCCCAAGGACATGGACTTGCTATGCCTGGTCTCCATGAGCGATCCGGTGCTGGCGGTCCATAGCGCATCGAGCTGGAAGACCTTTAACGCCTTGGTCGAATCAGCTCGCACGCGTCCGGGATACTACATCATAGGCAACTCGGGGACGGGATCCATTTGGCATATCAATGCGTTGTTGCTGGAAGAAGCCACGCGAACGCAGTTCGTTCACTGCCCCTTTGGCGGTTCGGCGGCAGCGATCACGGCACTACTCGGTAGACATGTCGATGCCGTGGTGGCGGGAGCAGGCGAAGTCGCTCCCTATGTCCAAGCGGGTTCCTTGCGGGCCCTGGCGGTTTTCTCTGCCCAGCGCTCTCCAGTTCTGCCAGATGTCCCGGCAGTTCGGGAGTTGGGCTGGGATTTCGGAACCCCTGCCTGGAGTGGCTTTTACGCGCCCAAAGGATTGCCCGATCCAGTGCGGTCCCGTCTAGTGGGAGCTTTCAAGAAGGCTTTTGAGAGCGAAGCCTTTCAGCGGCTTTGCCGGGAGCGGGGAATGCGGGCCGTTTTTCTTGGCCCGGACGAGTTCCGGGTCTTCGTCGACGGGCAAACACAGTTCTTTGAAAGCGCGATTCCGCGGTTGATCACTCGAGCATGGGCTGTCCAGTGAAGAAGCGACCTATCGATCCTGTAGCTTGCGGATTCGCAGCGATCGGCGTTACGTTGGCGTACGCCGGCTGGCAGTTCCCCCGACTGGGAGGCGTTGTCCCGGGTCCGGGCTTCTTTCCCATGGTTTGTGGGCTCGCGATGCTTGCGTTTGCGCTACCTCTGTTCATCGCAGGTCGGCCACGGCCAGTTCAGTGGGTGGCGACTCAGCAGCAGGCAAGACCGCTAATTGCCCTGATCCTCGCCCTCACTTTGTACCTATTGCTGTGGCACTGGGTCCCGTTTCTCATCCGTACGGCTTTGTTGGCCATTGTTCTCTTGCGTCTGGCAAGCGTGGGGTGGCGACGAGCCACCTTCGCGGGATGCCTGACCACACTTGCCCTGTGGGCAGGATTCTTTTTGGGCCTCCACGTGAACTTTGACTAATCCATGAGTTCGGAACTCACGGCCGCCTTGACACAGTTGCTGGAGGCAAGGATCGTGGGCTTCCTCACCGCCGGTGTGGGCCTGGGAATGTTGTTCGGTGCATTGCCCGGCCTGACAGCTACCATGGGCATCGCGCTGCTGGTCCCGCTAACTTTCTGGCTACCGACGGACCAGGGTTTGGCCATGCTGCTAGGCATCTACTGTGGTGCGATCCCCGCTGGAGGCATCCCGGCCATTCTGCTGAACGTGCCTGGAACTCCGGCTTCGATCGCCGCCACCTGGGATGGATACGCATTGAGTCAGAAGGGGCGCGCGGACTTAGCCCTTAAGATCAACGTGTTTGCTTCGTTGTTCGGCCAGCTGCTCGGTGTCCTTTTCCTCGCCCTGGCTGCGTTCCCCATTGCGTCACTGGCGCTACGTATGGGGCCGGCGGAATATTTCGGCTTGGGAGTTTTTGGGTTGAGCTTGATGGCGGGAGTCTCGGGCAAGCGCGTTTGGGAGGGGGTGCTAGCGGGGACGTTGGGGTTGGCATTGGCAACGGTGGGGTTGGATCCCCTGACAGCCTATCCCCGCTTCACATTCGGCTTGCCCGAGTTACTCGACGGAGTCGCCTTCATTCCCGTCATGATCGGGCTGTTCGGGCTAGGGGAAGTGCTGGCAGCCATCTCGGCCGGGGTTACTCCATTCGGAGCCACAACCCATCGCTCCGCCGATGCGCCGGCCCTCCAGCGGTGCGTGGGCCCGGTCCTGGGTTCGAGCTTGTTGGGCTCTCTCATTGGGGTGTTCGTCGGCGCAGTCCCAGCCGCTGGCGGTGACATAGCCGCAATCATCGCTTGGGACCAGTCGCGCCGGCTGTCACCAAACCGGGAGGAATTCGGGCAAGGTTCCACCCGAGGTCTCGCGGCAGCCTGTGCCGCTGCCAACGCCGTAATCGGCGGCGCCATGACCACCATGATGACCTTGGGGATTCCCGGGGACGCCCCTTCCGCAGTCCTGATCGGCGCCTTGCTGATCCACGGGGTACAGCCCGGTCCGCTCATGTTCCGCGATCACCGAACATTGGTTTGGACAATTGTCTTGTTGCTGGCGCTCGCCGCACTCGTGACTGCCTCGGTGGGATTGCTGGGCTCGGCGCCGTTAGCCCGACTCGCCCGCGTTCCTGCGCCCTACCTGTGGATGGCGGTGGTGTTGCTGAGTATCACCGGCGCCTATGCCCTCAATAACAGCCTCACCGACGTGTGGCTGATGTTCATCGCTGGATTGGCCGGCTTCGTGCTGCGCAAATTGGAAGTCCCACTAGGCCCACTCGTCCTTGGCCTGATCTTAGGCCCAATGATTGAATCCAACCTGCGTCGCGCGCTGGTGCTGAGTCGGGGCGACTGGTCGACAATCTTCGCCCGACCCTTGGTCCTGGTCTTCCTCGTGGCTGCAGCTGCAGCTCTGTTCGGTCCGGTTGCGGCCCTACGCCGCACGCAACATAACCGACCGGCAGCCCTGTCTCGTTGAACGTCAGCCTTGAGCCAGTGACTCCAGAAACTCCTTCGGAACCTTCCAGCGACCGACCATCCGCGTGCCTTCTGTCCAGAACTCACCCGAAACCAAGACCCCAGTCAAGTCCCTGGGGTTCGGTTGCTTGCGTTCGCGAGCGAGTAGCGAGCGCAGCAACTCGGTAGTATCCCGGAAATTCTGCACCAGTCCAGCTGCAGCTTGTTCGGAGCGGCACTCAGCGATGAGCCGGGCTTCCAACCCACCAACCCCAGGGCCCACCGTGAACGTCAGGACATCCACGCCCACCAGAGCCCGCGCGAACAGGCGTGTGCCCAACGGTAGGCGGTCGCTCTCTCGGATCCGGGCAGCACTGGCGCGGATCCAAAATGGCGCCTGCGGCAACCTGGCTCGATCCAAACTGCGATGCTTGGATTGTAAGGCGCGAGCTCCCCAGGGATCTGCGCTCGACGCAAAAGCCATCACCCCGGGAGCGAGTGGGCAAAACGAGATATATCGGCCCGGAATACTGCCCTGCATGCGACAAAAGCCCTGTGTACAGGTGCCGCCATGGTCAGTGACGTACCTTTCGAGCCGTGCCCAATCGAACCTCCCCCTGGCGAGGATGAAAACCTCCTCTTTGTAGAAGGCAGCCAGAACCGTGTCCAGATCGGTCCGGTAGTCAAAGCCTGTAGCTTGGACGAATTTTCGATACTCGTTCTCTTGAACCTCGGGCCTGCCAGCGAGGGCTTCTAACAGTCCGGACTGGCGCATCCGTTCCACATCGAGGAAGACGATAATTGGATCGCCCTCGGGCAGGTGCTCCCAAAGCTCCGTTACACGAGGGCCACGAAAATAGTGGGCCAGCCACCAACCGGCGGAAGCGGTGACGACTAGCCCAGCAACAATCCACCAACGGCGACGCAGGCACGCTGGAACTTTCACGAGCTTGCTCCGACGCCCATCGTGGCGAAACTGTTTTGCCTAGCTGCCTTCCAGAGCTCAATGTAGGGCTTGAGCTCACGCATAAGCTGCTCAAATTGCCTCAGATAAAGTGATTGTGCTCCATCACTTTTTGCCTTTTCCGGATGCGGATGGACTTCCACCATGATCCCATCGGCGCCGATAGCAACGGCTGCCCGCGCGAGCGGAATGACCAGGTCACGTTTGCCGGTCGCATGGCTGGGATCGACGATGATGGGCAAGTGGCTCTCCCGTTTCACCACGGATACGGCCGTCAGGTCGCAGGTGTTCCGGGTTTCGGTCTCGAAGGTGCGTATACCGCGTTCGCACAGGATCACTTGCGGGTTGCCATGCACCGTGATGTATTCGGCGGCCATCAGGAGCTCTTTGATGGTGGAGCTCATGCCTCGCTTCAAGAGCACGGGCCGGTTGCACTTACCCAACTCCTTGAGCAACCCGAAGTTCTGCATGTTTCGCGCGCCCACTTGCAGCACGTCGGCATACTCAGCCACCATCGGGATCTGACTCTCGGTCATCACCTCCGTGACGATGGCCAAACCCGTAGCCTCTTTGGCCTTTCGCAACAACTGCAATCCCTTCTCGCCCAGCCCCTGGAAGTCATACGGAGAAGTCCGAGGCTTGAAGGCTCCTCCGCGCAGCAGTTTCGCCCCAGCCTTGGCCACGACTTCTGCTGTTTCCATAATTTGCTCTTCCGACTCTACTGCGCATGGCCCGGCGATGACGACAAAGTCCTCTCCCCCTATCTCCACGCCGTTCACCCTGATGACCGTGTTTTCCTTTCGAAACTCCCGGCTGACGAATTTGTAAGGCGCGGAGATCCGCACGGCCTTCTCCACCTGGGGCATGGCCTCCAAGGCCTCCAAGCATGGCGTGACATCACCTACCCCGATCACCCCAATTACGACCCGCTCGGCACCGTGAATCGCGTGGATCCGAAACCCGAACTCCTCGATCCGGCGACAGACCTCGTCGATTTCTTCCTTGGTTGCATGCAGTTTCATGGAAACGATCATGGTGCGAACCCCTGCACGTCGAAGTTCCAAACAGAAAACCCACCCTTGCGGGTGGGTCAGCTTCGTTTGTCTTTTCACCTGACCTAGGCTGACACCACCCGCCTTGGCTTACGCGAAGTACCAAAATCGAAAGCCAAAGCGGGCGGTTTCAGCGCAGGCCATTCGTCCACTAGCATACGGAAAACCGACTCCCCGCGCAAGCCCACAGGCCACGCCCAAAGTCCCAAGCCGCCCGCCAGCGCGGTAGGATATTGCGCAATGGCTGAACGAGCAGCCTGGCCAGTTGTCCAGCTAACCTCAAATTCCCTCGAGGGATGCAACATGCTGAGCAATCCCCAAATCGCCCAGCTCAAAAAGAGCTGCCTCGCATTGGTGGCGTTCGCCGCCCTCTGCTGGCCTCCGCAAGCTGCCGCCCAGCAAGAGTTGAACTTCGCAACCGGGTTGACCCAGTTCCGAGACTTGGGGCAAGTCTTGCCCCGCTACCTCCAACGCCAGGCCGAAGCGCTGCTTCAAGAGCGTGAGCGGGAAATCGTGCTGCTCCAGGACCCCCAATCCCTAGCGCGAAGGCGGGCTTATGTCAAGCAGGCCATTCTCGAAGCGATCGGGGGATTGCCCGAGCGCACGCCTTTGAACGCCCGGGTAGTCGGCGTGATCGACCAGCCTGGCTACCGCATCGAGAAAGTGATCTTCGAAAGCCTACCGGGATTTTACGTCACGGCGAACCTTTACCTTCCAAAGCAGGGGCAGCCACCTTACCCGGCTGTGCTCTACCCGTTAGGCCACGAACCGGGCGGCAAAAGCTACGAGGTTTGGCAGCGGATGCTTGCGACCCTTGCCACCCATGGATACGTGGCTCTGACCTGGGACCCGGTGGGCCAAGGCGAGCGGGTTCAGATCTGGGACAACGACCTCGAACAACCCAAGCTAGGCAGCTCAACCGTCGAGCACACGATGTTAGGGGTTAGCTGCCTGCTGGTGGGCGATAACCTGGCGCGCTACACGATCTGGGACGGTATCCGCGCCCTTGACTATTTGCTGTCGCGTCCAGAGGTGGATCCAAAACGCATCGCTTGTACAGGCAATTCCGGCGGCGGCACGCAGACCGCTTACCTCGCGGCCCTGGAAGATCGCATTGCCGTGGCGGCACCGTCCTGCTACCTGACGTCCTGGCGGTGGCTACTGAGGACGATCGGTCCGCAAGATGCAGAGCAAGTGCTGCTGCCCTGGCTAGC